>JAFQGN010000032.1 GCA_017398245.1 Clostridia bacterium
GCCATGGGCTGCACCTCCCTCGGCGAGACCGCGCCCGATTGCAACACCTTCGCCTTCGGCTGCTTTGCCTACCGCATCCCCTTCCTGACCGGCGTCCAGAAGCAGGAGGGGAACACCGTCTGCTCCACCATGATGGGCAATTACACCGTCACCGCCCGCCATCTGGAAGCCCCCGTTGCCGATACAGACGCCGCCTCTGCCGCCGTTCAGGATCATCTCGGCTTGGAAATGGCTCTGACCGAAGGGGAAGACGGCGTTTTCACCGCCATGCAGCAGGGCGATTATTCCTATTATCTCGTCCTCGCAAAGGATACCACTCTCCTGTGCATCGCGGCTACCAATCCGCACTATCTTTCCCTTCTGCGCGAGCAGTACGTCCTCCTGCCCGAACCTGTTTCTGCCGAAGCGCCCGTTCCGGCTCCCGAGGCTGTCATCCCCGCCTATCTGCCCTACGAATATGCGCAAAGCGGCATGGGAGTGACCATCGAAAACGCCAAAACGGCCATGTCCGCCATGCTCACGCAGGGCGAGCTCGGCGTAACTTGGGACATCCCCGTCGTCATGGACGAGACCTACGCCTGCGTCACCGCCAATCTTCAGGCGCTGGGCTGCTGCGTGTCCTTCGTCTACGAGATCGAAACCTCCGAAGTCGTCTCCGTGCAGTGGTATAAATTCCTCTATGCCGGCACCGGCAATGGAGATCTCTACACCGAAACCGTCAATTCCGGCCAGACCGGCGCGGCGGTCTTCACCGCGCTGATGTTTGCCAAATGCGGTCTGGACATGAACGCCTTCGGCGCGCGCGTGCCCGAGCTGCAGTCTGCCTTTACCGAGCTCCAGTCCTGGCTCGACGCCGTCTCCACCGAAGCGCTGAACCTGGACGACGTCTTCGACAGCAGCACTCTGCTCATCGACAGCCTGCTGGCCGTCCATATCGAAAGCGACATCGTCAGCGAAGTGGGCAACGTCGTGCAGGCCTGCCTCACCAGCATGTATTGATGGAGGAAACGCACATGGATTTTATGAGCATCGTGAACGAACGCCAGTCCGTGCGCGCCTATGAAGAGGGCCGCATGGTCGAACAGGAAAAGATCGATTCCATTCTGGAAGCCGCGCGGCTTTCGCCCTCCGCCTGCAACGGCCAGCCCTACCATGTCACCGTGTGCAAGGGCGAAGCGGCCAAGAAGGTGGCCGAACTGTGCGTCGGCCGCGGCGGCATGAACAAATTCGCCGCGCAGGCCCCGGTGCTGCTGGTCATTTCGGAAGAGCCGTACTGCGCCTCCGCCGCTCTGGGCGCGAAGATCAAAAACAACGACTATCGCTCCCTCGATATCGGCATCGCCACCGCCTTTATCTGCTGCGAGGCCACTGCGCAGGGCCTTGGCACCTGCATCATGGGCTGGTTTGACGACGAAAAAGTGCGCGAAGTCTGCCATCTCAAGCACCCCGTGCGCCTCGTGCTCTCCCTCGGCTATCCGGCCGATACCCACCGCGAGAAAAAGCGCAAATCCGCCTCCGAGCTCTTCTCCGAAGTGAAATAACCACCTCCAAAGCCGTTCCGAATATCCGGAGCGGCTTTTTTTGTGTCAAACGCACGCGAAAAACTGATTCTGTGCTACAATACAGTTGAGTACCGGCAGGCGCAAAGGCTGTGCCTGCGAAAGAAAGAGATGGCGAACCATGGAATTTTCCGGTATCCTCTATGCTTCTCAGAACAAATACGATGTGGTCTACACCCACGACGTCGTCTTCGCCCACCGCGAAACAGGCGATCTGAAAATGCAGATCCTCACCCCGGCGCGCCCGAACCTGCCCGATGAACACAAGCACGCCCTCTTCACCATGCTCAAAAAGGAGAAGAAACTGCCCGAGCGCAAGCCCGAGCCAGAAACGCGCCGTTTTCCGCTCATTGTGGACGTGCCCGGTTCCGGCTGGAGCGGCGCGACCGGCTATGTCCACGTCCCCAATATGATCGATCTGGCCCGCGCGGGCTATGTCGTCGCCAGCATCGAATATCGCGGCACCTTCAAGGACGACGTGCGCTTCCCCGCCGCCGTGCAGGATTGCAAAGAGGCCGTCCGCTTCCTGCGCGCCCATGCCGATGAATATCTGGTCGATGTGAACCGCGTCGCCCTCCTTGGCGATTCCTCCGGCGGACACACCGTGGCCATGGCCGCGCTGACCGGCGACGAAGAGCGCTTCAACATCGGCGATCATCTCGACCAGCCCACCAAAGTCAATTCCTGCGTCATTTTCTATGGCCCGAACGATCTGGAACACCTCGTGGCCGACCGCAAGGCCGAAGGCAAGCGCCTGCGCCCGGGCGAAGACCCGTGGCCCTTCGAAGGCAAGGAGATCTTCCATTTCGATTTCGATAACGACCCGGAAACCTATCTGGCCGACGCCAGCGCCACCAACTATATCGCCCCCGGCAAGCCCATGCCCGCCTTCCTCTTCCTCAACGGCGATCAGGACCCGATCATCCCCCTCAGGCAGGGCGATCGCTTCTGCAAAAAGGTGCGCGAATGCGGCGGACGGGCCGAGTTTTATAAAATCGTCGGCGGCGGCCATGGCAACGGCTGCTGGACCGAGGACGCCATGGCCCTCGTGAAGAAATTCCTCGACGCCACCGTCTGACCGGCCTCCAGACCGAGGACGCCACGTCCCTCGCAAAAAGCTCGCGACCACCGACCGCCGGACCGAGAACACCGCGTCCCCACAAAAAGCTCGCGACCACCGACCGCCGGACCGAGAACACCGCGTCCCTCGTAAACAATACCGACGCCGCCAGCCGTCAACTAACCGATAAAGCAGCCCGCCCTTTCGGCAGGCTGTTTTTCGCGTCCTTTCTTGCTTCCGTAATACAGGCTCTATATAATAGAAGAAAAAGCGCGCCGACTCTCTTCCACCGAATACTCTCAAACCCCCGGCCGCGTGCTCCTGCGCTGCCGGGGTTTCGATTCCTCAGCCAGAAAGGATCAATGCAAATGTTCGCCCTTATCTATACCGCAGCGCAGCTGCTTTTCCTCCTGCGCACGGCTAAGCAAAAGCCTGCCGCTCCGAACGCGAAACTGCGCCCGTACAGCATCGCGCTGAACATTCTTCTTCTCATTATGCTCCCGTTTTCCGCCTTCTGTTTTCTCTTCGGCATGGCAAGCGATGCCATCCATCCCGCTCTTCCTCCGGCTGAACGCATCGTATACACGGTCATCGCGCAGCTCGGCCTTTCCGCCGCGCCGACAGTCCTCCTCAGCCTCGTCCATTCTATCCTTCTGCGCAAAAACGGACATACCGCCCGCAGCATCTCCATCCAATTTCTCCCCCTCCTGCACATGAGCCTTCTCCTCTCTCTCGCCGCCTTGTATCCGTAATATACTCCCTATATAATAGAAGAAACCCCAACCGAAAGGCGGATGCGTATGGAGAAAAAACCATATTTTCCCGCGGCAGATGCGCTGCGCGGCGTCGCCATCCTGAGCGTCCTGCTCTATCACGGCATCATCGAATACCCAGTCGATCTGCGCGCCCTCTATCCCTGGTGCGATTTCCTCTTCCGCCTGCTGGCCGCGTTCCATATGCCGCTGTTTTTCGTGCTGTCCGGCTTCGTCTACAGCTGCAAGGCCTACGGCCCGTATATCAAAAAACGCGCCTTGCGCCTGCTTTTGCCCTATATCGTCTTCGGCGGAGGCAGCGTGCTTCTGCATGCCGTCGGCGGATCCTTCGTCAACGGAGGCGAGTCGCTCGCCGAAGGCCTCAAATCCCTGCTCCTCTACGGCGCAGATTATTGGTTCCTCTACACCCTCTTCGTCATTTCCGCCGTCTTTCCGCTGCTGGATACAATCAAGTCGCGCTGGTTTCTGCCCGCGCTCATCGTCCTCACCGTGCTCGTCGAGCCCATCCCCATGACGCGCACGTTCATCATGAACAAAAATATTTACTATCTCGGCTATTTCGCATTGGGCGTGTACCTGCGCCGAAACCTCCCCCTTCTGGAAACAGCGCACGCCTGCATCCGCAAACGCCCCGCCGCCTCCATCTTCGGCAGCGCTTTGCTGTTCCTTGGCGTGTTCAGCCTTCTGCAATACGCCATTCCGGATTTCGCCCACCGCGATTATATCTATGCCGTCCTCGGCTGCTGCGCGGTCGCCATCGCCTGCACAGCGTATGATCTCCCCGCGAAGCTGCAGTCTTTCCTCTCCCTGTGCGGCAGATACTCCCTCCAGCTGTACCTGCTCAATGGATACATCCTCGCCGTCGGCCGCATCGCGCTCGTTTCGCTGCTGGGCGTCCGCCAACCCGCCGCCATCATTGTTGTTCTGTCCGCCCTCTGCCTGTTCGGCGGGCTGTTCATCTCCGTTTTCATCCTGAATAAATGCCGTCTGTTCCGCGTCCTTTCAGGCATTCCGGAACCCGCAAAATAACGCGCCGCCCCAATAGACGCAGCCTCCCCAAGCGCTGCTGTCTGCGCCGCGCGCTTGCCATGGTCGTCGGTTTTGTGTATACGTATTTGTTAGAGAAAACCGAGGGAGAAACGCAATGCAATTCAATTCCTATATATTCCTGCTTTTGTTCCTGCCGCTTTCGGTGTGCGGATATTTCCTCTTCCACCGCCTGCGCAGGCCGGCCCTTGCCAAGGCCTATTTGCTTGGCATGTCGCTGTGGTTCTACGGCTTTTTCAACTGGCAGTATTTTCTGATCATGGCTGCGTCCATCTGCGTGAACTATGCAATGAACAAGGTCATGAGCCGGTCGAAAACGCCCCCTGTTCGCAAAGCCGCCTTTATTACCGGCATGGCGCTCAATATCGGCATCCTTCTCTATTTTAAGTATACCGATTTCTTCATCTCCAATATCAACGCCGTCCTCGGCACACAAATCCCGCTCCTGCGCCTCGTTCTGCCCCTCGGCATCAGCTTTTACACCTTCCAGCAGCTGGGCTATATGATCGACAGCTACAAGGGCAAGGTGCCGGACTATAGTTTTCTGGATTACGCCCTCTTCGTCTCCTTCTTCCCGCAGCTGGTCGCCGGCCCCATCGTGCTCCACAGCGAGATCGCCCCGCAGTTTGCCGACGAGAAAAAGCACCGCCTCAATTGGGATAACATGCTGCGCGGCCTGTACGCGCTGGGCTTCGGCCTTGCCAAAAAGGTGCTCCTGGCCGATACGCTGGGCCTTGCGGTCAACTGGGCCTATGCCAGCATCCCCAGCCTGAATTCCACCACAGCGCTGCTGGCCATGCTCTGCTATATGCTGCAGATCTACCTCGATTTCTCCGGCTATTGCGATATCGCCACCGGCGCGGCGCTCATGTTCAATATCGAGCTGCCCGTCAATTTCAAATCTCCCTATCGCGCCGCCACCATCGCCGGCTTCTGGGAGCGCTGGCATATCACCCTCACCCGCTTTTTCACCACTTATGTCTATATCCCGCTGGGCGGCAGCCGCAGGGGCGTTGCGCGCGCCTGCCTGAACACCATGATCGTGTTCACCATTTCCGGCTTCTGGCACGGCGCAGGCTGGACGTACATCCTCTTCGGCATCGCCTACGGCCTCATGCTGGTCGGCTGCCGCATCTGGAAAAAACAGATCGCAAAGACCCCCGCCTGGGTGCTCTATCCGATCACCTTCCTGCTCAACCTGTTCAATATTTCCATGTTCCGCGCCAACACCATCGGCGATGCGGTGCAGCTCTGGAAGCAGGTCTTCCGCTTTGATTTCGGCGCCGTCGCCCCGGCCATGAGCCAGTCCGTGCTCATTACCGAGTTCGACGTGCTCCTGGACAACATTTTCTCCGGCGCGCTGCCCCAGTGGCTGCCTCTGGTCGCGCTGGCCGCCTTCTGTATGTACGCCTCCACCGGCATGAAAAACGTGCACGAGCGCCTCGCCGTCTTCAAGCCCACCTTTGGCCGCGCGCTTGTCGCCGTTGCGCTCATCGGCTGGTCGGTGCTCTCGCTGTCCGGCGTCACCACCTTCCTCTACTTCAACTTCTAACGCAGATACGCCAAAGGGGCTCCGCCCCTTTGGAAACCCTGCAAGGGGGAATGATTCCCCCTTGACCCCTCAATTATGGGGATATACTGGCATCGCATCCGGCAACTGTTTGCCCATTGATCGTTTTCCTTAGGGGAGGGTGTGGGAACCCCCTTCCTTTTTCAAAAGGAAGGGGGTTCCCACAAAAAGAGAGGTATGCCCATGGCAAAGAAATGCTCCTGCGCGGCGCTGGCCGCACTCGTTCTCCTTCTGGCGCTCTACGCCGCCGCCGTCTATATCATCGACCCCTACATGCACTATCACGAGCCTTGGCTGGGCATGCAAATGCAGCGCAGCGACGATTCCCGCTACGAAAACTACGGCCTCGCCCGCTTTGCCGATTACGATTCCATCATGCTCGGCACCTCCGTCACGCAGGACGC
>JAFQGN010000278.1 GCA_017398245.1 Clostridia bacterium
CGCCTCTGTCCAGAACGCGCAGATACGCCAGCAATCCGTTTTCATCGCGCAGAAAGACGTGGTAAGCGTTTTTATCTTTGCCGTCCGCGTCGAGGTATACGCAGTTTTGCTCCACGACGAATACCTGTTCGCGCAGGCGGATGATATCGTACAGTTCCTGCAGGGTCAGTTCGCGAAAATGCTTGATGCACAGCTGCATACTCTTTGCTCCTTTATGCGGAATATAGGCGAAACAACAGATATGATACCGCCGGATGCGCGAAATGTAAAGGCGAATCGTATAGCGTTTGGCCTCTTCGTATTGAAGCAAAAATGGGCTGATGGTATAATACAGGAAACAGACCTTCGGACCGCCGGGCAGGCGCCGGGCGGAATACGCTTTGCGGAGGAGAATTATGGATATGAATTGGGGCGGACTGCAGTTCCACATTCTTGAAGACGGGAAGCTTGCTCTGGTCAAGAGCTTTGATTACGATAACACCGCGCGCGAAAAGCAGCACCCGCGCATGCCCTTTGCGCAGGCGGAGCTGGTCGGCGGCGCGACGACCGGCACGATCTATATGCACGGCGCTGAGGCGTCATCCAAGCTGCACTATGTCAGCCACGAAGAGCAGGAGAACGCGCTCGTTATCGTGCAGCGCTCCGAGGAAATGGAGATCGTCAGCCGTCTGGTGAAATATGAGGATACCAACGCGATCCGCATAACGCAGACGATCCGCAATATATCTTCAGAAGAGATCTGTCTGGAAAGCGCAAATACGGCCACGCTGTATTTTGGCAATGCAGTCGCGGACAATAAGGACTGGTATCTGCACCGCTATAACAATGCGCGTTATTCCGAGGTGGACCCGGATGTGCGCAGTTTGTACGACCTGGGCTTTTGCTGGGTGAACGCGCATCACCGCACGTATAACGTCGGCAACCATTCCACCATGGATTATATCCCCATGGGGCTTCTGGAAAACCGGGCCGAGGGCAGCTTCCTGCTATTTCAGATCGAATCGTATTACGACTGGTATTTTGAGATCGGCGTGAGCGGCGGCATGTACTACTTGAACATGAGCGGCCCGAACGCGCGCTACCATTCCTGGAACAAGATCCTTGCGCCGGGCGCGGAATACGAGACCGTGCCGGTCTCTGTCTGCATGGGCCATTCCCTCAACGACGCCTTTGCGCAGATGACTCGCTATCGCAGGCATATCAAGCCCGACAGCGCGCCCGACAGGCATCTTCCGGCCATTTTCAACGAATACATGCACCTTTCCTGGGATGATCCCTGGGCGGAAAAGACGGCAAAGCTCGCGCCGGAGATCGCCAAGACCGGATGCGAGTATTACGTGATCGATTGCGGCTGGCACGACGAGGTGCCCGCAAGCGTCATTTACCGCCATTTCGGCACGTGGTATGAAAGCAACATGCGCTTCCCGGAGGGCCTGCGCAAAACGGCGGATCTTGTGCACAGCCTCGGCATGAAATTCGGCCTGTGGATCGCACCGGAAGTAGTGGGCAAGGACAATATCCGCATGCAGGAGTATTACGGAGACGAATGCTTCCTGACCCGGAACGGCAAGAAGATCTGCAACAGCACGGGGTATCTGATCGATTACCGCCATCCGAAGGTCATTGATTACATGACGCGCACGTTTGACCGCATGGTCAACGAATACGGCGTGGATTACATCAAATACGACGGCTGCCCCTCCGCCGGCCCCGGCCCCGACAGGAACTGCACGAGCCCCGGCGACGGGTTGGAGGAGCATGTGCGCGCATTCCTGAAGTGGACAAGCGACATGATGAAGCGCCACCCGAACGTCGTGTTTGAAGACTGTGCAGGCGGCGGACAGCGGCTGGATTACAGCGCGCTTTCGCTCTTCAGCCTTGCGTCCACTTCGGATCAGACCGATTATCTGAAATATCCATATATCGTGGGCAATATCTTCTGCGCGGTTCTGCCGGAGCAGGCGGCTGTGTGGAGCTATCCGGTTGCGACGAGTCTGGATAATTACGACGAACCGGAAAATGCCGATGCATGGGTCAGCGAAGAGCGCGTGGTCATCAATATGATCAATGCGCTGCTGGGGCGCATCCACCTTGCCTCCCGCGTGAACCTGCTCAGCGAAAAGAAGCAGGCGCTCATCCGCGAGGGCGTGGACTATTACAACAGCATGACGCCGGACAAGCTGCAGTCGGTTCCGTATCTGCCGCTCGGTTATACCAAATTTGGCGACAAGTTGGTCTGCGCGGGCATCCGCACGGAAAAGAAGCTGTATCTGGGCGTGTGGAACCTGCGCGGAGACAGGCATGTGGAGATCGCCCTGCCCGAAATCAGCGTGCGCAGCGCAAAGGTCGCCTATCCTGCGGCGATGGAAACGAACTACCGCTGTGAAAACAACGTTCTGACGATCGACTTTACCGAGGACGAGCAGGCGCGCCTGTTCGAAATGGAACTCGACGGATGAGAAGCGACGCACTGTGACATGAGAAAGTGCGTTCCATAGTGCAAAATACGGATGAATACCGGAGGGGGAAAGATGCAAAAGAATAGTTTGCTGCGGGGAAGAGGCTTTCCGTGGCGCGAATTCCTGCGCAGCGTTGCGGCGATCGCCATTCCTGTCGCGCTGCAGAACCTGCTGACGACGACTGGCTCCATGGTCGATACCATGATGATCGCGCCTCTCGGCGAAACGACCGTCGGCGCGATCGGCCTGTGCGCACAGTTTACCTCGCTCATGTTCAGCGGATACTGGGGCTTCGTGGGCGGCGGCATGCTGTTTTTCTCGCAGTACTGGGGTGCGAAGGACGACGACGGCATCGATCGTTCGTATGGCATCACGCTCAGCTTCATGATGGCCGTCGCGGCGGTGTTTGCATCTGTAGCCATTTTTGCGCCGGGCTGGATCATGCGCGTGTATACCGATAAAGAAGCCATACAGGCCATCGGCGTGCAGTATCTGCGCATCGTGGGCTTTGCCTATCCGCTGCAGATCCTTTCCATGGCGATGAGTTCTCTGCTGCGTTCGACGGAACGCGTGCGCATCCCGCTGTATGCATCGATCGCGTCCGTTCTTACGAATATGTTTTTGAACTGGGTGCTGATCTACGGAAAACTGGGCCTGCCCGCCATGGGCGTTCGCGGCGCGGCATTGGCCACTGCATGCGCGGCTCTTGTCAATGCCGGGGTCATTTTCCTGCTGGCGAAAAAGCAGGGGTTCCCGTATCTGTTCCATTTCCGCAAGCATTTCCGCTGGACGGTGGCTGCGCTCAAGCTGTATCTGCTGCGCTGCTTCCCGATCATCTGCAACGAAGTGCTCATCGGCGTGGCGAATATGATCATCAACATGGTCATTGGCCGCCAAAGCGAGCAGGCCATTGCCGCAACCGCTGTCTTCCGCACGCTGGAGGGCTTTGTCATCGGCTTCTTCTCCGGGTTTTCCAATGCCGCCTCCGTGCTCGTCGGCACATGCGTGGGCGCGGGCAAGCTGGAAACGGCGTACGAACGCGCCAAAAGGCTTGTACTGCTGTGCGGATCGTGCATTTTTGTTGTCTGTCTCGTTTTGCTGGCGATCCATGCACCTCTGCTTACGGCTATGAGCCTTACGGGCGAATCGTTCGAGATCTGCTTTGGCATGCTGATCGTCTATTGCATCGCGGCGGTGATCCGCATGTGCAACTGGGCGCAGAACGACACCTACCGTTCGGCGGGCGATGCGACGACCGGAACAGTGCTGGAGATCGTGTTCATGTACCTTCTGGTGCTGCCGTGCGTGTGCATCAGCGGCCTGTTGCTGAAGGCGCCGTTCCTTGTCATCTTCGCGTGCTGCTATATCGACGAGCCCATCCGCTTCGTGCTGATGCAGAGGCATATGTATTCCGGTAAATGGGTGCGGCCCGTTACGCCCGAGGGCCAGGCAGCGCTGCCGGCGTTCCGCGAAGCGCGCGCGCAAAAGAAGCTCGCATAAACATGTTAATAATAGCTAAGCCATTCGTGCACAGAAAAAGCCCGGCAGTAAATGCCGGGCTTTTTCTGTCAAGATTTCAGCCTTTGTAATCCTGCATTTCCACAAGAGCGTCGCAGATGGCCTCGATGTTCTCCAGCGGTACATCTGCCGCGCATTCGGCTTTGAGCATGAGACCGCCCTCGGGCAGATACAGGGCTCGAGTGCATTCGACGATATGCTCGCGGATCTGCGCCGACGTGGCAAAGGGGAAGAGCTGCCTGTCCAGATCAAGATCGACGCAGATCTTTCCCTTGCATACGTCGACCAGATTCTGCAGCCCGTTTGCGCGGATCTGCGGGTTGACCACGTCCACGCCGGCCTCCTTCATGTCCATGATGACCGGCCAGATGCAGCCGTCCGTGTGCATGTACACGAGCTTTCCGGCCTCGCGCGCAACGTCATAAATTGCTTTATATGCGGGCTTTATGTACTTGCGCCACTTGACCGGGCTGATCGGCAGCGAATGCTGCATACCGTTGTCATCGCCGAAGAAGAGCACTTTGCTTTCAGGGTCGTTCTGAACGGCGAGCTGCGTCTGGCGCACGTTGTAATCGCGCACGATGTCGATCAGCATCTGCAGCTCCGGCGGCTCCTCGGCAAAATCGATCATGATCTCCTCAAACCCGCGCAGGTCCATCAGTCGCAAAAACATAAAGCCGTGCGGAAGACCGATATCTTCCTTTGGCGCGCGCAGGCTCAGCACATCTTCGCGGCTGGGGAGAGGGTGGCCGGTCACGATGGATTCATACCCTTCGTTGATATTCTCCCACACGCAGCCCCAAGCGTCGGTAAACTTGCCCTTATGGTACGACGGCGGTGTGTAGTAGCGCAGATCATCTGTTTCCTGCACATTGGCAAACAACTGCGGATACCGCAGACACAAGGCCTGCAATGCCTTTCCGTATCTTGCCCATGTCGCCGGCAAAAGACTTACGCTGATCGGGATCCGTTCCGGGCGCTGAAAGGTGATGGCGCGGATAAAATCGTTCATGATGTATACCTCTCTTCATATTGCCGTTTGAGAAATCTATAGCTGCATCTCGATGCGCACAAACTGCGGCGAAACGCCGTAATACTTCTTGAACGCGCGGCTGAAATAGCTTGGCCGTGCATAATCAAGACACGCGGCGATCTCGGCAACGGACATGTTCGTCGTTCGCAAAAGCTCCATCGCCGCGGACATTTCGCCGCGGATCATATACATTTTCGGCGAAAGACCGGTCTCCTCCTGCACGGCGGAGCGAAAACTGCGCTCGCACATACCGGCCATGCGCGCCATTTCCGGTATGCTGATCCGCTCCCGCCGCCCTTTTTCCAGAAGAGAGAGTACGTCCAGCAGCCCGCTGTTGGAAGGCTTTTCCTCAGTGCGCTGCTGCCAGTCGGCAAGCAGATAGCAAAACAGCGATTCTGCCACGGAGCAGGAACCGCTCGCATTGCGGTTCAGACAGTCGAAGCACCGCTCCAGTTCGACCCTCTCCTGCGCGCTGGAGGAAACAGAGCGCACAGTGCCAAGCAGAGGGGAAGACCATCCTTCCGCCTGAAACTCAAACCAGTAAAACTGCCAGTTTTGCCCGTCTGTCGCATATCGGGCGATTTGCGCTCCTTCAAACACGCCAATGCTGTTGCCCTCCAGAATCAATGTCCGTCCGTCGTACAGGGTCATCCGCCCTTTACCGGAGAGCGTTCGCACGGCGACATA
>JAFQGN010000279.1 GCA_017398245.1 Clostridia bacterium
GCCGGATCTCCTCCATGGCCTGCCTTACCGTCATGGGGATGTGGAATTCGCAGTATTCGATCGTCATGATCGAGCCCGCGGAATACTCCGGATAGCGCAAAAACTGGTTGATCAGCGCGCGCGTCTGCTCGTCTGCGTTCATCAGAACGCGGCGCACGACGCCCGCCGGCAGTTCTTCCAGAAAATCGATCGTGTCGTCGAGGTACATTTCGTTCAGCAGGCTGTTGATCTCCGCATCGCCGATCAAGCCGATCAACTCGCGCTGCTTGTCGCTGTCCATATAGGAAAACACCTCGGCAGCAACGTCTTTTGGAAGTATGCGATAGACCACCAGCATCTTTTCGCGGTCGAGCGAATCGATATACTGCGCGATATCCACGCTCGAGAGCATCATCAGCGCGCCGCGCAGCTGGCTGCGGCGGCCCGCTTCAAGCATTTCGTTCAGCCTTTCGGCGATCATTTCCCAATTCATCGGATAACCCTCCCTTCAGCTTTTCGGGCGCGTTTAACGCACAAAAGAATGCAAAAAACGCGCAAAAATGCACACAGGCAGTAATAAACCTGTGCCATCGGCGCTAAAGGATGTGAAACTGGGAAAGGGAGATTACAGGCGCACCGGAGCGCAGACGAAGACGGCTGCGCAGGCGAAAACGCGCTGCAAAGGCCCTTCCGGCACATCTCTTCGACCGACGTCGTCCATCCGGTGTCACCTCCTGAAATGATTGAAAATTGCGGCTTTTTGCCACCATAACCAGAATACAACGGAGCCTGCCGCGTGTCAAGGCACGGGCGGAAGCATCGAAAAATTTTGCAATTACGGCAAAGCTGGGGCAGAGTGCAACCCGGGCGGCGGTTCGCGCGTCCTAAAAATAACGGCCGCAACGCAAAATGGACATACAGTTTTGCACATGTGTGCTATAATGCTATGCGGGGGCAGATCCGCGCAAAACGGCGCGATCGGTCCAAACGGGGCAAAACGGGCGAATTTTCCGGCTTGAAATGCCAAAATCGGAATTTCTTAAACGGCCTTAAAGGGCGCTTTTTGCACGAAAAATGCACGTTTTTGCACGCGTAAAAACCGCGTTTTCCGCCCCAAACGAGACAAAGCGGGCGTTTTTCCGGCCCCTATTGACAAAACGGAGCCGCCATGTCCAAAAGGGCAAAAGGGCGGCCGAACGAATACCACTGCATTCCGACAGACGGAGGATACGATATGTCTGCATTCACACCCCGGCGAAGGGAGCCGAACTTTTTTCTGGAGGTCGTGCTGACCACGGTGAAGGTGCTGTTTCTGGCGGTGCTGATCATCGCCGTGACGGGCACGGGCCTGCTGCTGGGCGTTGCGAAGGCCTGGCTGGATACTACGCCGAATCTGGATCTGACCACCTTCGACGCGATGGCCAAAACCACCTTTATTTACGATAAATACGGCAATCTGATCACCGATTACAAGGGCACAGAAAACCGTGTGGACGCCAAGTGGAATGAGCTGCCGCAGGACCTGATCGACGCGATCATCGCGGTGGAGGACCAGCGCTTTTACAGCCATAACGGCGTGGACGCAAAGCGCATCGCCGGCGCGTTCGTTTCCAATCTGATCAACGCGGGCTCGCAGGGTGGCTCTACCATCACGCAGCAGCTGATCAAGCTGACCATGCTCACTTCCGAGCAGACCTACAAGCGCAAGCTGCAGGAGGCGTATCTCGCGCTGCAGCTGGAAACGGTGCTGAGCAAGGAAGAGATCTTCCTGCAATACTGCAATACGATCTATCTTGGCGGCTCGAACTACGGGGTGAAGGTGGCGGCTCAGGATTATTTCGGCAAGGAGCTTTCGCAGCTTTCCCTGCGCGAATGCGCCATGCTGGCGCGCATCATCCGAAACCCATACCGCTACAACCCGCGCCTGAACTATTACAGCCGCTCGACCCCCGAGGCGAGCGAGGACGGCGCGGATTACGTGCTGGGGCTCATGCTGGAGCAGGGGCGCATCTCGCAGGCGGAATACGACGCGGCCATGGCCGAACGGCTGAACGTGGTGGAGGTCTCCTCCTCCTCTTCGCAGACGATGTACGAGCACGCGTATTATGTGGAATACGCGATCTACGACGTGGTGACGAAAATGCTGCGCAAGGAGGGGCTGGAGGACACGGCCACCAATCGCAGCCGCATGGAGCAGAAGCTGCGCACGGGCGGATACCGGATCGTGACGGCGCTGGACCCGGATGTGCAGGATGCGGCGCAGTACGTGGTCTCCAACTGGAACAAATACCCCAAAATGCGCTACAGCAGCGATTCGACCTACCGGCAGTCTCTGGGCAACGGGGAATATCTGGAAACGATCGAGCCGCAGGCGGCAGTCGCCGTGGTAGACTGGACCACGGGCGAGCTGGCTGCGATCATCGGCGGGCGTTCCACCCCCACGGCCCGAAAGCAGCTGAACCGAACCTACCAGATGAACATGCCGGTGGGCTCTTCCATCAAGCCGCTTTCGGTGTACGGCCCGGCGTTTGATCTGGGCTTTTCGCCCGGCACGCCCACGCTGAACGCGCCCATTCCCATCTCCGGCTGGAACACGGAAAAGGGCTACCCCGAAAACTACGGCGGGGGCGGGTTCAACGGCTCGGAAACGCTGCGGCGGGCGATCAACAAATCGCACAACACGGCCACGGCATGGGCCCTGTACATGTACGTGGGCATTGAAAATTCCGTGAACTACCTGATGCGCATGGGAATCTCCTCCGAGCATATTTCGGCGACGGGATCCGGCCTTGCGCTGGGCACGAGCGGCATTTCCATGATCGAAATGGCCGCGGCCTATGCGGCGATCATCAACCGGGGCGTGTATCAGGAGCCGTATGCGTTCACGGCGGTGTACAACGAGGACGGCAGCCTGTATATGTCGATAGACGACGTGCAGGTGAAGCGGCGCGTGTTCAAGGAATCGACGGCGTGGATGCTGATCGACGTGCTGGAGGGCTGCGCAAGCGGCAGCGGCACGGGTTCCAATGCGCGCTTTGGCAACCACACCATCGCCGGAAAGACCGGCACCAATTCCGATGCGCGCGGCGTGACATTTGCCGGGTTCACGGGGTATTATTCCTGCGCGGTATGGATCGGCCACGACAATTACAAGCCGCTGGTCTCCAGCGCGACGGGCGGAACCTATGCCGCGCCGCTTTGGGGCACGGTGATGAAGGCGGTCTACAAGGCCAAGGGGATCACCGAAAACCGGGAGCTGAAATGGTGCGGATACGAGGACGCGGGACTTGTGAAGGCCAGCGCGTGCGGAGTTTCCGGCATGAAGCCGACGGACGCCTGCAAGCGCGATGCGAACGGATATGACATAACCACCGATTACTACGCCGCTGGCACGCAGCCGAGCGCCTACTGCAACATGCACCGGTTTGTGACGCTGTGCACCGAAACGCATCTGGCCGCAGGCGAATACTGCCAAAGCGATGTGTACGGCTGCATCTATATTCCGGACGGGCATCCGCTGCGGGGTGGAACGGCCAAGAACGTGCGCAAGTATTTCTGGGGCGCTTCCACGAGGCGCGACGCCTCTACGATTGACAAGTGCACGACCTGCACCGCACCCGTCTATTCCGAGGAGCCGCAGTGGAACTGGTCGGACGCGCCGGAGATTGGGTAAAACGAGAGAGTATTATTGGGAACCCCCTTTTCTTTGGAAAAAGAAAAGGGGGTTCCCAAACCCTCCTCGAAAAGAAATCTGTTATGGGGATTGAAAAAACCTGCGGTAAGATCGGCGGCAGCAAATGTCAGCGGACACAGTCCGCCTTAAGATGAGTGCATATAAGAACCTTGCAAGGGGCTTCTGCTTTTGAAAGGAGTTCTCTATCACATCCCAATCGGCTTCTTTTTGGAGGGGTACGGGGGACCGTTTTATTATTCAGAA
>JAFQGN010000280.1 GCA_017398245.1 Clostridia bacterium
CCTGCCGAGGGTCTGGGGCGAGCAGCCCCAGCGCAATCCCTTGGCGGGGTCCGGGGCAGCGCCCCGGCGTAACCTTTGCTGTATCCCCTTGCGCGCGACCCGGCTTGTGGTGTATGATGGGTGCATACCTGCAAAATACAGGAGGGAAACTTTATGGCAATGAACGCAAACGGAAATTGGGACCTTTCGCCCATCTATAAGGGCTTTGAAGACCCGGCCTACGCGGCGGACGGCGCACGCGTGGTCGAAATGATGGCCGAGCTGGAAGAAATGCTGAAAGCGCAGGGCGGCGAGGGCTATCTGCACGCGCTGATCGAAAAGCTGGAGCAGACCAGCGAGCTGCTTTCGCGCATCAGCTCTCTTGGCAGCCTGACCCTTTCCACCGACGCGGGCAACAAGGCGGCGCTCGCCCAGCAGGACAAGACCATGAAGCTGAGCATGCGCCTGCAGCAGATCACAAGCGGCGTGAACGCCTATGTGGGCGCGCAGGCCGATCTGGAAGAGCAGATCGCTGCGGACGAGTTCCTGGGCAAGCGCGCGTATTTCCTGCGCAATATGAAGAACAATTACGAGCACCTGATCGACCCGGCGCTGGAGCCGACCGTGCTGAAAATGCGCATGAGCGGCGGCCACGCATGGAGCCAGCTGCGCGGTCAGCTGGACGCGGGCCACGTGATCGATATCGAGCTGGGCGGCGAAAAGAAGCAGCTGCCGCTTTCCGCCGTGCGCGGACTGGCGTATTCGGCGGACGCGAACGTGCGCAAGACGGCCTATGAGGCCGAGATCGGCTCTTACCCCAAGATGGAAACGGCTATGGCCGCCTGCCTCAACGGCATCAAGATGGAATCCATCACCATGGCGGGTCTGAAAAAGTACGCCTCTCCGCTGGACGCCGCCATTGAAATGGCGCGCATCGACCGCGAGACTCTGGACGCGCTGCTGACCGCGATGCGCGAATCTCTGCCGGGCTTCAGGCGCTATTTCCGGCTCAAGGCCAAGGCTCTGGGCCACGAAGGCGGCTTGCCCTTCTACGATCTGTTCGCGCCCGTGGGCGGCTGCGCGAAGGAATACTCCGTGCAGGAAGCCAAGGACCTGCTGGTGGACGTGATGCGCGGCTTCTCCGACAAGATGGCCGATTTCATCGCTGAAATGTTCGATGAGAACCGGATCGATATCTTCCCGCACGCGGGCAAGCGCGGCGGCGCGTTCTGCTCGGGCGTGCACGCCATCAAAAAGAGCTATGTGATGACCAATTTCGACGGCTCGCTCTCCTCTGTGGGCACCTTTGCGCACGAGCTGGGCCACGCCTATCACGGCCTGTGCATGAAGGACGAGCCGCTCTTTGCCAGCCGCTATCCGATGCCGCTGGCTGAGACCGCTTCCATCTTCAACGAGACGCTGTTCAGCGACGTGCTCAAGAAGCGCTTTGAGGGCAACGAAAAGCTGGCCATGGTCGAGCAGGAGCTGGCCGACAGCGCGCAGGTCATCGTGGATATCCTCAGCCGCTTCCTGTTTGAGGACGAGGTCTTCCGCCGCAGGCACGACCACGCCATGACTCCGGAAGAGCTGTGCGAGATCATGCTGGACGCGCAGAAGCAGACCTACGGCGACGGTCTGGACGAGAAGTATCTGCACCCGTATATGTGGGCCTGCAAGAGCCATTACTATTCTCCGGGCCTGGATTATTACAACTTCCCGTACGCGTTTGGCCTGCTGTTCGGCAAGGGCGTGTTCGCGCTGTATCAGAAGATGGGCAAGGATTTCCTGCCGCTGTATGACGACCTGCTGCGCCGCACCGGCACGGGCAACGTGCGCGAAGTGGCTGCGAGCGTGGGCATCGACGTGGCGGACGTCAACTTCTGGCGCGGCTCGCTCAAGGTCGTGCTCGAGGGCGTGGACGAGATGGAAAAGCTGCTGGGCTGATGAAAAATGCGTCCCCTGCTCCGCTTGGAGCAGGGGACGTTTCTGTTTGCCATCGGGCGGATGCACTGGTATAATATACGGAAAGACGGCGGGGAAGGAGGCGTTTTGCATGTACGATTATCTGATCGTGGGCAGCGGGCTGACGGGCTCGGTATTTGCGCACGAAGCGGCGAAAAACGGCAAAACATGCCTCGTTCTGGAAAAGCGCGGCCATATCGGCGGGAACGTGTATACGCAGACGATCGAGGGGATCGACGTGCACATGTACGGCGCGCATATCTTCCACACCGCCGAAAAAGAGATATGGGAATATATGGGGCAGTTTGCCTCCTTCAACGGCTTTATCAATTCGCCTGTGGCGGATTTTCACGGAGAGCACTATTCGCTGCCCTTCAGCATGCATACCTTCCGGCAGATGTGGGGTGTGGGAACGCCCGACGAGGCGCGCGCGATCATCGAACGACAGCGCGGCGAGATCGAAGGCGAACCGAGGAATTTGGAAGAAAAGGCGATCAGCCTGGTCGGGCGCGACGTATACGAAAAGCTGATCAAGGGCTACACAGAAAAGCAGTGGGGCAGGCCCTGCAAAGAGCTTCCGCCGTTTATCATCGGCCGTCTGCCCGTGCGCTTTGACGAGGACAGCCGCTATTTTTCCGAGCCGTATCAGGGCGTTCCGGTGGGCGGGTATACGCCGATCATTGAAAAAATGCTCGCCGGGTGCGAGGTGCGCCTCGGCGTGGACTTCCTTGCCGGGCGAGAAAAATGGGCTTCGATGGCCAGAAGGATCGTCTATACGGGCCCGGTCGACGCCTATTTCGGCTGCTGCTGTGGGCCGCTGGCGTTCCGCAGTTTGCGTTTTGAACATGAAATTTTGAACGAGGTGGACCATCAGGGCGTGGCGGTGATGAACTTTACCGCGGCGGATGTGCCGTACACGCGCAAAATCGAACACAAGCATTTCGCTTTCGGGAAGCAGGAAAAAACGGTGGTTTCAACGGAATATCCGCTGGAGTGGCGGCCGGGGCTGGAGCCGTATTACCCGATCAACGACGAGGAAAACGAGGCCCGCTGCGCAAAATACCGTGCGCTGGCCGCTGCGCAGCCGAACGTGCTCTTTGCCGGGCGGCTGGGCACATACACCTATATGGACATGCACGTGGCCGTCGCGCAGGCGCTCAAGCTCGCGCAGCGCGAGGGGCTGCGGTAGGGAAGACGAGTTTTTTTGCGAGAACCCTTTTCTTTTGAAAAAGAAAAGGGTTCTCGCGCTCTCCTAAAAAGAAAACAATTAGGGCAGACAAAATATATCTATCGAAATGAAAAAGCCCTTCGGAAGGGCGAATTGGCGGGTGGGGGGGTTTTTTTGGGAAA
>JAFQGN010000281.1 GCA_017398245.1 Clostridia bacterium
CGGCGACAGCGCTGCGGCTGTGACCCAGCTGGGCTACGCTGACAAGATCGACCACATCTCCACCGGCGGCGGCGCTTCCCTCGAGTTCCTCGAAGGCAAGACCCTGCCCGGCGTTGCTGCGCTGAACGACAAGTAATATAAACATTCGCAAAGAGACGGAGTAAATCCGTCTCTTTGCGGGTGCATCATTTTCTTGTGCAGCTGCGCTGCACGGCCAGAAAATGATATAGGAAGCGGTATTTCAACCGCTCCTCGGGGCGGCAAAGCCACCCCTGCGGATTGTAAACGAGGGCGCTGCGCCCCTCGTTTCTCCCCGCGATTTAGATTTCTTTTGTATACTGAAAGGAGATAGTTCTCATGAGAACGCCCATTATCGCCGGCAACTGGAAAATGAACAAGACCCCCGCCGAAGCCACCGAAATGATCCAGGCCCTCAAGCCCCTGGTGAAGGAAGCCAAGTGCACCGTCGTTCTGTGCGTGCCCGCGCTGCTGGTGCATGCTGCCAAGCAGGCTGCCCGCGGCAGCAAGATCAAGATCGGCGTGCAGAACATGCACTGGAAGGAAAGCGGCGCCTACACCGGCGAACTTTCCGCCGATATGCTCAAGGCCTGCGGCGTTGATTACGCCATCATCGGCCACAGCGAGCGTCGCCAGTACTTTGGCGAAACCGACGAAACCGTCAACCTCCGTTCCCTGGCTGCCATCCGCGCTGGCATTACCCCCATCATCTGCGTGGGCGAGCGCAAGGAGCAGCGCGAAGGCGGCTACACCAACAGCCTGATGGAATATCAGACCCTCACCGCCCTCAACGGCATGACCGCTGACGAAGTGAAGAAGGTCGTTATCGCCTACGAGCCCGTTTGGGCTATCGGCACGGGCCTGACCGCCACCGATGAGCAGGCCAACGAGACCATCGGCGTCATCCGCGCCGCCATCGCCCGCAAGTACGGCAAGCGCGTGGCCGATAAGGTTCGCATCCAGTACGGCGGCAGCATGAATCCCAAGAACGCTTCCGGCCTGATGGCGCAGCCCGAAATCGACGGCGGCCTGATCGGCGGCGCGTCCCTGAAGGCCGAGGACTTCTCCAAGGTCGTCAATTTCTAATCCCGAAGGAGTTATAATGGAACTGACTGGTAAGCAGCGCGCCCATCTTCGCTCCATGTGCAATACGCTTCAGCCTGTACTGTACATCGGCAAGGAAGGCGTGACCGAGGCGACCGTGAAGGAAGCCTATGATGCGATCGAAGCCCGCGAGCTGATCAAGTGCACCGTGCAGGACGCGGCGCCTCACACCGCCCGCGAAGCGTGCCAGATCCTGTGCGAAAAGCTGGGCGCCCAGCCCGTGCAGTGCATCGGCCGCAAGTTCTCGATCTATCGCCGCAATGACAAAGAACCCAAGATTGAGTTCTGATTGCAATAAAAGAGCCCCGAAAGGGGCTCTTTTTTGCTGCGTTTTATGCAGTTTACCACAAATCCTCTTCCCTGATCTCCACAATATCCCCGTCCTTGAAGCCGGCGGCCGACAGGTATTGTTCGGCCAGCGGATGCTCGCTGGAATACACATCGTGCGAGTCCGAGCCGTAGGTGACGGGAATGCCCATTTCGTGCAATTCGCGCAGGAATTCGGCGTACTGGCAGCGGAATTTTTCAGTCTTTTTCGTCAGGCGGAAGAAATGCACGTTGCACTCCACGTACTTTTTGTTTTCCTTCAGCGCCGCGCCGATCTCCAGGTTCATGGCGCGCGGAATGACGGAAAAATCCTCGTACCACAGGCACTTGGGGCTCCACCAGGGATGGCCGAGGATCGTCACGCGCTCATCGCAGGCCAGATACATCTGCTGGCGGAACCACTCCTTGATGCACGCGTCGCGGTCGGGCGCAAGCGATTTGGCGCCCGGCACGTCCACGCGCCAGTGCGCCGCGCCGATGGCGTAACGCACGCCCTTTTCGAGCAGCTCTTCCTTGGTCAGCGCCAGCTCGATGTCGTAGGGCTTGTCGGATGCAGGCGCGATGTAGCCCTCGCGCGTGCCGGTTCTGGCGATGTAATCATACTCCGGCTTCTCGATGGGCGTAAGCTCCACGCCCTGGATCATCTGCGGGCAGATTTTCTGATATTCGCGTACGATCTGAACAGATTTATCCAGATCCGCGCGGAATTTCTGATCATTGAAATTCACATGGTCGGTGATGCCGAAGGTGCGAAAGCCGTTATTTTTGGAGCCCTCGGCGATGGCCTTGAGCGTAAGCGACGAATCGTAGGACGCGTCGCTGTGAATATGCCAGTCAGAGTGGATCAGCATGACGGTACCTCGCTTTATTTCTGGTTGTCCTCTGCGCCGCGCAGCAATTTGGAATAGCCTTTTCCGTATTGCACGCAGCGGGATACGCGGCTTAAGGTAGCCGAGGAGATATCCGCCTTTTCCATTACCTGCGCATAGGTGGCCCCCTCCATCAAAAGGCGGGCGGCATAGCAGCGCTCGGCCATGTTTTCCACTTCCTTGATCGTGCACATATCGGAAAACAGCGCCTCGCAGTCCTCCGCGTTGTCAAGAGATACAATCAGCGCGTACAGTTCCTTCAGCCTTTGCTGCTTTTCGGCGTTTGACATATGGCAGCGTCTCCTTAGTATTTTTCCTGTGCGCCGCGCAGGAAGGTGCGCGTGCGTTCGCTTTGCGGATTGTCGATCACCTGGGCGGGCGTGCCCATCTCTTCAATCACTCCATCTGCCATATATATTACCACATCTGCTACGTTTTTCGCAAACTCAATTTCATGCGTCACAACGATCATCGTGTGTCCGCCGTCCTTGAGCGAGCGGATGACGCGCAGCACCTCGCCCGTAAGCTCCGGGTCCAGCGCGCTGGTAGGCTCGTCAAAGCAGAGCACCTCGGGGCTGAGCGCCAGCGCCCGCGCGATGGCCACGCGCTGCTGCTGGCCGCCGGACAGCTGGTAGGGGTAGGAATTGGCGCGGTTTGAAAGGCCTACCTTCTGCAACAGCTGCAGCGCCTGGGCGCTAATCTCCGCCTCCGTGCCGCGGGAAAGCAGCCTTGGCGCGAGGGTGATATTCTCCTTGGCCGTGTACTGCGGAA
>JAFQGN010000282.1 GCA_017398245.1 Clostridia bacterium
AAAACATATACCCAATTATTGGTTTCTTTTCAGGAGGGTCTGGGAACCCCTTTTCTTTTCCTAAAGAAAAGGGGGTTCCCAGCGTTCCCACGTCCCCCGGCGTCTCTATCGTCACTTCTCGGTGTCCCGCAGGATGGCCTGCATTTCGCGGTCGAGAAGCGAAGCAAGCCCCGCGCAGTGCTGCAGCCGCGCCTGCAGGTCGTCTGAAACCGCATCGCGCGCCTTGTAGCGCAGGCTGTGTTCCAGGCTGGCCCACATGTCCATGGCGATGGTGCGCAGCTGGATCTCCACCGGCACCGCCTCCGTATGCGCAGAAAGGAACACCGGCACCGAAACCACCAGGTGCAGGCTTCGGTAGCCGCTCGGCTTAGGGTTTTCAATGTAATCCGTGCGGCGCAGAAGCGTGATATCGTCCTGCGACAGCAGCATTTCGGAAAGCGTGTAAATATCGGAAGTATAATTGCACACCACGCGCAGCCCGGCGATATCGCGTATATTTTCGCGCAAAGACTGCAGCGAAAGCGGAATGTTCTTGCGCACCATCTTTTCCGCGATAGACTCCGCCGTCTTCATCCGGCATTCAATATGATGGATCGGGTTGTATTCCCGCAGCATGGAAAACTCCTCGTCCAGCACCTCCAGCTTCGTGGCCACTTCCTTCATCGCCCCGCGATACAACGGACTGAGCTCCAAAAAGTTCGCGATCAGCCCCAGCACCTCTGCGGCGGTGTAATCACCGCGGTTCTGCTCCGCGGTCAGATCGCGCAGGTTCTTTATGTTGAACCGGCTCGTCTTTTCCAGAATCATCTATCGTCACCTCTCCGGCAAGACCCCTGCAGTCGAGATCTTCCTTCTATAATAATAGCATAGAAAACAATACAGCCGCCGGGGCATTTCTCCCGACGGCTATAGTATACACGATTCCTGTGTCGAAACCATGACGAAACCCCATCGCTATTTCCTGCGCACGGTGAACGTCATTTCAAATTCACCGTCTTCTCCCTCCGGCAGGATCAGCGCGCCGCCGGACATCGTGCCGTACACCCCGCCCACGCTGTGCGCGGCGTATTCGATCTCCCAGCTGCCGATCTCCAGCCGTTCGCTGTACAAAAGCTCGCCTGTATCCCGGTCAAAGGTGACCAGCAGGTTCATTCCGCCGATATCCGCCGCCACTTTGCCCCGGCCCGTCGGGTCGATCTCCTGTTCGCAAAAGCGCAGTATCGCCATTTCGTCCGAACCAAACGGCAGCATTTCCCTGTACCACGGGCTTTCCGCGCATACGAGCGCGATCGCCGCGCGCGCCATGGAATCCACCGGCAGAAAGGCCATGTTGCCCTCTTCCCCGGCTTCCACGCGCATGGTCATCTGCACGCCCTGCACTTTTCCGTCCCGCACGTCCATATCCAGCCCGGGCATTTCTGCTCCAGCATCGCCCAGCCGAATGACGACCACGCCGGGGTCTTCCGGCTCGTCTATCCAGTTGCCCTGCGCGTCGATCTCCCGCGCCTGCGCGCCGTATACCCAGATCAGCCGGTTGAAATTTTCGGCAAATTGCTCCGGCGTGAGCGCACCGCGGTGCGCAGGCATGCGCCCAAGCCCCATGCAGCATATCAGCACCGTTGCAATCACCGCCCGCAGCACGATGTACCCGGCCACGCTGCCCTTTCGCTTCTGCACCACGGCCGATTCCTCTTCCCAGTACAGGGGCGTTCCGTCATCCACATCGCGGTAGCGCTGCCACATCGCGCGCAGTTCCCAGATCGGAATATGCCAGCGCAGACCGTGCCAGAGCACGCTCGTCGTGCGCTCCCGCGCCTGCTTAAACGTCAGCTTTCCGCCGCCATCCGCCACTACGCGCAGGCCGAGGACCCATTTGCCCGGAGTCGTGCCCCAGAAATGCAGCATCAGCGGCTCCAGCGCGATCATGATCAGATTCCCGATCAGAATACCCAGCAGCGTCATCAGCCCGTTTTCCGAAAGCTGCGAGGAGGGCCACAGAAAGCTCAAAAGCGCGGTCCATATGCCGCTGTAGATCTGCCAATCCAGCATGCGCGCCCAGAACCTGCGCCACTGGTTCACCTTCGGCACAACTTCCTTAGGCGGCTGTACGGGCTTGGCCGGAACCTCCTCGCGCCATGCGCCGGAAAGGTATTTCTTCGCATCCAGCTCATCAAACCGCTGCCCGCTGCGGCAGATATCGTCGCAGATATCGCGCACGTTCGCCTTCTCCTCGCGCGCCTTTTCCGCCATGCGGCTCTTTTCGCGCAGGATGCCCTCCAGCTGCACCCGCCCCTCTTTGATCTCGCGGATCTCGGCCACGGAGCAGTCCAGCGCGCGCAACAGCCGCACCCTCTCCAGCGCCTGCACGTCCTCGATCGAATATTCCCGATACCCGTTTTCCGCCCTTGGCGGGGCGATCAGCCCTTCCCGCTCGTAATAGCGGATGGTCGCCCTGGGCATATCGAGCAGCCTTTCCAATTCCTGTATCGTCATCGGTTCTCCCCCTTTTCGGGCACGCGGCCTTGTTTACACAACCACCTTACAGTATAAACTCACTTTACAGTCAAGCACTTGCGCGTTTCTTAACAAAAATCATCTGTTTTCCCCTCCATGATACCATCTCCCCGCCCGCGCGGCAATGCCAAAGCGCCCAACCGTCCATTTCTCCGCCTCAAAACCTCGCTTCCCGCCCTGTGCGCCGCCCCTGTTAAAAAAGGCGGAACCCGTTGACACAGGCCCTTTCCGGGGGTACAATATTGGGTAAGGAACGCCCCTGACGCGTGCAGCGGGCGAGGACAACAGCCTTTAAGTTCGGTACAGAGATGCCGGCAAGGTTTGCATAACAGCGTGTGCCCAAGGGGTCTGCCCATGTGCGTTCGCGCCT
The DNA here is from genome assembly GCA_017398245.1 of Clostridia bacterium. The sequence continues at coordinate 2,885 of JAFQGN010000282.1, forward strand.
TTTTCATGCATGCAAATCCCTGTCGGGCCGTACCGATAGGGGTATTTTTTTACAAAGCAACCACGCAGCAAAACAGGAGGAAAACGCATGACTACGGCCTATAAGGGTGCGAAGGTCTGGACCGGCGAAGGCTTCGTCGAGGTCGATTTTTCCGTTGCCAACGGCGTTTTTGCCGAAATCGGCGAACTGTCGAATAAAGCGGACAGGGAAGTTTCCCTTTCCGGTCTGTTTGTGTTTCCCGGCTTTGCGGATGTGCATGTGCATTTCCGTGAGCCGGGTTTTTCGTATAAAGAAACGATCCGCTCCGGCTCTCTTGCGGCGGCGGCGGGCGGTTATACCGCCGTGTGCACCATGCCGAACCTCAGCCCAGCGCCGGACTGCGCCGCCACCCTCGCGCAGCAGCTTGCCGCCATCGAAAAGGACGCCTGCATAAAGGTCGTCCCCTACGGCACCATCACCATGGAGCGCGCGGGCAAGGAGCTTGCGGACATGGCCTCCATGGCCGAAAACGTCATCGGCTTTTCCGACGACGGCACGGGCGTGAACGACTCGGCCCTGCTCAAGCAGGCCATGGCCGAGGCCGCGCGTCTTGGCAAGGTCATCGCCGCGCATTCCGAGGATACCAGCCTCATTGAAAAAGGCGGCTGCATCCACAAGGGCGAATTCGCCGAAAAGCACGGCTACGCGGGCATCAGCTCCGAAAGCGAGTGGAAGCCCGTCGAGCGCGACCTGCAGCTGCTCTCCGGCACCGGCTGCGCGTGGCATGTGTGCCACATCTCCACCAAGGAAACGGTCGAGATCATCCGCAAAGCCAAGGCCGCGGGCGTGAACGTCACCTGCGAGACCGCGCCGCACTACCTCGTCATGAACGACAGGATGATCGAAGAGGACGGCCGCTTCAAGATGAACCCGCCCATCCGCTCCGAGGAAGACCGCCTCGCCCTCGTCGAGGGCCTCAAGGACGGCACCATCGATATGATCGCCACCGATCACGCGCCTCACTCCGCCGAAGAAAAGGCCAGGGGCCTCAGCGGCAGCGCCATGGGCGTCGTCGGCATCGAGACCGCCTTCCCCATGCTCTACACCCACCTGATCCTGCCCGGCATCGTGCCCATGCAGCGCATTATCGAGGCGCTCACCACCGCGCCCAGAAAGCGCTTCGGCCTGCCTGGCAGCGTCATCGAAGAAGGCGCGGAAGCCTCCTTCACCGTGTACGATCCTTCCGTCGAAACTGTGGTCGATCCGGCCGCCTTCCTCTCCATGGGCCGCGCCACCCCCTTCACCGGCTGGAAGCAGAAGGGCGCAATCGTGCGCACCGTATATAAAGGAAACGAAGTTTTCACCCGCGAATAAAACCTTCACCCATACATTGCATTTTAAGCAGGAGGGAAAACACCCATGCCCAAGCGTACAGATATCAAAAAGGTCATGATCATCGGCTCCGGCCCCATCGTCATCGGTCAGGCGGCCGAATTTGACTATGCCGGCACGCAGGCCTGCCTTGCCCTGAAGGAAGAGGGCTACGAGGTCGT
>JAFQGN010000283.1 GCA_017398245.1 Clostridia bacterium
GAAGTACGACTGTTCCTTGGAAGTATGGCCGCGCCTGCTTTCCGAAAACGAGCTGAACACGCCCTCTACCCGCTGGCAGGGTGAAATGGCCGTTAAGCGCTATATCCTGCCCGATCCGTTCCTTGTGGCCAATATCCGCGGCTATATGCAGGGCGACCCTCTGCGCGATATCCATTGGCGCGCGACTGCCCGCACCGGCTCTTTGCAGGTAAAGGTGCGCGATTATACAGCCGACCCGAAGGTGCTCGTCCTTTTGAACGTGCAGACGAAGGAAAACCAGTGGGGCGAGCTGATGGACTACGAACAGGAGACTATCGAGCAGGGCATCCGCATCGCAGCCACCTTGTGCGAACGGGCGATCCGCTTTGGCTCGGAGGCCGGTTTTGCCTCCAACGCCTGTTTCATCGGCGAAAAGGGGCTTGGCAGGACGATCATGATCCCCGCGCGCCGCTCGGCCGACCAGCTTGAACAACTGCTCTCCGCCATGTCTCGCATGATCATCCATTACGAGGCCACCTTCCAGACGTTCCTCGATACACTTGAAGTGTCCGGCGCAGATATCCTGATCCTTTCCGCATACGACAGCGAGGGGATCCGCAGGCGCATGCGCGAGCTTGAGCTGATGGGCAATTCCGTCGCGTTCATGCCGCTGGAAAATCTGGACGCGTATACCGCTGCGAGCGAAGGAGGTGCCTCTGCATGAGGATCGTCGGACGAAAGGCGTTCCGCGTGGTCTACTTTTATTTGATGACCGCGGGACTGCCGGTGCTGCTGATGCACCTTGCCATGGAGAACGAGCGCCTTTGCGCATTGGCATACCTTTGCGCTATTTTGCTCGCCTTCCCCATCAGCCTTCTGCCGGGCAAGATCGCGAAAGAGAAGATCCCGCTGCGCATGCCCGTTGCGTTTGCAGCGGCAGGTGCGGTCATCGCCGCCGCCATTGCATTTGCCGTACACAACGAGTTGTTCTTTCTGCGCGGAATATTCGCCGGAATCATTATGGCTTTGCTCATGATCTTTGCCGTACGCGAAGCCGCTTTAGAATACGGCCAGTGGACGAGCACGCAGGGCGCGTCGATCGGCCTGGTTCTGTATCTGTTCGCCGGCGCGGCGACGGCCAGCCTTGTTGAAGCGCCTCTGCTTCGCGAGCTGTTCTGGATCGAAGCGGTCGTCTTTTTGCTGTGCACGGCGTTCTATCTCAATACGGACAACATGCTTATCGGCCATGCCACGCGCAAAAACGCGAGGCCGCCGAAATCTCTCGTCACCGGCAACCGTATTCTGACTCTCATCTTCATCGGAATCGGCGCGCTCGTCATCTTTCAGGGGCAACTGCGCGAAGCTGCCGGCCGTTTTACGAAATGGGTCACCCTGATGGTTCTGCGGTTCGTGTACTGGATCGCAAGCATGCTTGGCGGCGGAGGCGGCTCCGGCGAGGGCAAACAGGAACAGATGGATCCTGCGCAGATGTTCGAAGACTTCGGCGTGACTGAGCCGAGCGCCTTCTGGGTGTTTATGGAAAAGGTGTTCGTCGTCGTTGCGATCGTCGTGGGCATAGCGCTCGTCGTTCTTGCGCTTGTCGTCGTCACCCGGCTGCTCATTCGCGCTTTCCGATTCCTGCGGGCCTATATGGCGCGCTTTATGGAAGTATCCGGCGAGGATTATGTGGACGAGCAGGTCGATCTATTCGATCTGGACGATCTGAAGGAGCAGACCAAAGAAAGGCTGCAGCAGGCGGTGCGCCGCTTTACCAGGCGCAGCAAAAAATGGGACGATATGGACACGCGCGAAAAGGTGCGCTTCAGCGTGCGCCAGCTGTACAGCCGATCCGGCTATGCCAACGGCGAACTGCGCTCGCTCACTATCCGCGAAGCGGCAGACAAGCTCCCCAAGACCGATATGGGCGAAGAAAAGCTCTCCGCGCTGTATGAAAAGGCGCGCTACAGCCAGACCGAGCCCACCGAACAGGAAGCAAACGAACTGAGAAAAGCGGTGAGATCTTGACCGGCGACCTGAAATGGAAAATTGCAAACCTGCCCGATTCCCCCGGCTGCTACATCATGAAAAGCGAGGGAAAGGTGATCTATGTCGGCAAAGCGAAGAACCTGAAAAACCGTGTAAAGCAGTATTTTCAGTCTTCGCGCGGGCATTCGCCAAAGGTGCGCGCCATGGTCGCAAGGATCGACGATTTCGAGCTGGTGCTAGCCGATACCGAGCTGGAAGCGCTGGTTCTGGAAGCGAATCTGATCAAGAAACACACCCCGTTTTACAACATTCTCCTTAAAGACGATAAGCATTATCCGTTTATCGCCATCGATCCGTCCAAGTCCTTCCCCGCGCCGGAGCTTCGGCGCAAAAAGGAGAGGGACGGCGCGCGCTATTTCGGCCCCTATACGGGCACGACCACTTTATACGAAGTGCTCGACGCCGTTCGGTCGGAATTCCCTCTGCGCGTGTGCACCAAGCAGCTCAATCCCGACAAGCCGCAGCGACCGTGCGTGCATCATCAGATCGGCCGCTGTCTGGCCCCGTGCGCCGGTAAAGTGACGGCGGAGGAATATCAGAAAGTCGTCGAAGGCGCGCTCACATTCCTCGGCGGCGATGCACGCGCCGTGCTCTCTTCATTGGAAGAGAAGATGAAGGAAGCGGCCATGCAGCTGAACTACGAAAAGGCCGCTGTATACCGCGACAGGATACAGGCGGTGAAGCAGATCTTCGAAAAGCAGAAGGCGGACGGGCGGATCACGTCCGACCAGGATGTTCTTGCCGTGCTGTATGAGGGCGAAGACGCGCTTGTTCAGCTGATGAACGTGCGCGAGGGCAAGCTTATCGGCTCGGAGCAGTTCGTTCTAGACCGTGCGGCAGACGAGACAGAAGGCTCGATCCTGCTCTCGTTCATTCTCCAGTACTACGGTTCGGACAGGCTCCCGCCACGCGAACTGCTGCTTTCCGCCTTGCCGGAAGAACACGAGACGCTTGCACAGCTGCTCAGCGAGCTTTCACCCGGCCGCGCGAAGGTACGCGTTCTCACTCCGCAGAGAGGCGTTAAGCACCACTTGATGGAGCTTGCTTACAAAAACCTGCGCGAAGCGGCTGTGAAGCGGAAAAAGAAGCTGGAGAGCAGCTTTATGCGTACAGAAGGCGCGCTGATCGAGCTCGCATCCGTGCTCGGCCTTTCTCAGCCGCCGCATCGCATTGAGGGCTTCGATATTTCCAATACGCAGGGCGCGCAGTCCGTCGCATCGATGGTAGTCATGCTGGACGGCCTTGCAGCGAACAAGGAATACCGGCATTTCCGGATCAAAACCGTGCAGGGCGCGAACGATTTCGCTTCCATGCACGAGGTGATCACCCGCAGGCTTTCGCACGGACTGAAGGAGATCGAAGAACGTGCGGCGCAAGGGCTCTCCGCAGAGGGCGGTTCGTTTTCCGCTCTGCCGGATCTGATCCTGATCGACGGCGGCCACGGTCAGCTGCAATACGCGCAGGACGCCATGCATGCGCTGGGGTTGGATATCCCCATGTTCGGTCTGGCCGAGAGGATCGAAGAAATCGTTCTGCCGGGACGCGAGGACACGATACTGCTGCCAAGGACGAGTCCGGCTCTGCATCTGATCCAGCGTCTTCGCGATGAAGCGCACCGCTTCGCTATCACGCACCACCGGAAGCTGCGCGGCAAAAAGTCGGTTTCTTCGCAGCTGGATGAGATTAGCGGAGTTGGTCCGAAGAGAAAAAAGGCTCTGCTCTCCCATTTTAAGACGATGGAAAAACTGAAAAACGCCGATATTGCAGCCCTAAATGCAGTCGAAGGCGTTGATAAGAAGACAGCGGAAGCGGTGTACCGCTGGTTCCACCCCAATACAGACTGACGTCTGTATTTCACCAATACTATCAGACCGAATTCGTTTTTACCGTCATTTCCAATACTTCGGTCGGTTTATCGTAACCCATACCTTACAGACCGTAGTTTGTATATGGTATATATCAGAAAGTGAGGAACACAAGCATGGACAACCAGTATTTTGCCAAGATGGAGGCCCTGATCGACAGCTGGCAGGGCGAGATGATCGATATGCTGCGCGGATGGGTCGCCGTTCCGAGCCTTGCTTCGCACAAGCCGGATGCCGAACCCGGCAAGCCCTTCGGCCCGGAATGCCGTAGGGTTCTGGATATCGCACTGGAAGACGCGAAAAGACTCGGCTTTGAAGTGGACAATGTCGACGGTTATGCCGGCGCAGTTCAGTTCGGAAGCGGCGAGAAGACCATGGGCATGCTCTGCCATTTGGACGTCGTTCCCGCCGGCGACGGCTGGACGTATCCCCCGTTTGAACTGACCGTGGCCGACGGAAAGATGATCGGCCGCGGCACGATGGACGATAAGGGCCCGGCAGTCGCGGCTCTGTTTGCCATGCGCGCCGTACGCGACAGCGGCCTGAAGATGAAGGACGGCGTGCGCCTGATCCTCGGCTGCGACGAAGAGACCGGCATGCAGGATATGCGCTATTACGCCAAGCACAGGCAGATGCCCGATTACGGTTTCTCTCCCGATGCGGAATTCCCCGTGATCAACATCGAAAAGGGCGGGCTCTCCATCAAGCTGAACAAGCGCACCGGCGGCGAGGACGGCGCGCAGATCCCGGTATATGAACTGTATGCGGGCGAGGCGCCGAATGTTGTGCCCGGAAAAGCGCACGCTGTCGTCGGCCTGCAGAACATTTCCTTTGAAGATTTGAGCGCTAAGTGCGTCGAAATGTGCAGCGACGGCGTCACGCAGCTGAACGTGACCGATCTGGGCGAAGGCAAGGCAAAGATCGAATCCATCGGCCGCAGCGCGCACGCCTCCACGCCGGATCTTGGCATTAACGCCGCCGGCATGCTGCTGATCGCGCTGGACAAGCTGGGCGCGGGCGGCGGCAGCAAGGATGCGATCCATGTTCTGGCCGAAAAGATCGGCCTCAAGGGCGACGGAAGCGGTCTTGGCATGGCAATTTCCGACGAAGAGAGCGGCGCGCTGACGAGCAACCTCGGCATTCTGCGCTACGACGGGGACGAGTTCATCGTCATGCTGGACAATCGCGTGCCGATCTGCGGCGATCCTGTCATGCTGCTGGGCAACTGCACTCTGGCTGTTGCTCCCGCCGGTCTGGCCGTTTCTACCCGCGGCTACAGGGGGCCGCATCATGTTCCGGCCGACAGTCCTATCGTACAGGGCCTGCTCGCCGCATATCATGAAGTGACCGATCTTCCGGCCTATGCGTTCGCTATCGGCGGCGGCACCTATTCCCGCATGATGCCCAATACCGTCGCGTTCGGCTTCAATTTCCCCGGCGACGCCGACCCCTGCCATATGCCCGATGAGAGCGTGGAGATCACCAAGTTTGTGATGAGCGTCAAGATCTTCGCGCATGCCATCGCTAGGCTTGCAGGCTGCATCGAGGAGTGACCCCCATTGGCATTACAGGGCCTGCCGTATAAAACGCGGCAGGCCCGCGCTTTAGACTCGCCTTTTTCTGACAGGATCCGTCATTTCGGAACCGCAGGCACGGCAACAGAGTCAAAACCGGGAAACGACATGTAAACGGAGGTCGAAAAATGCGCAGGCATAAAAGACGCCGC
>JAFQGN010000033.1 GCA_017398245.1 Clostridia bacterium
CAACAGCATCTGGGAACGCGTCAGCGGCGAGCTGGCGAACATCAACGATTCTGCGGCTCTGGACCAGCTGCGCGTGCGTGTGCTGGGCAAAAAGGGCGAACTGACCGAGATCCTTCGCGGCATGGGCAAGCTGCCCGCCGAGGAGAGGCCGAAGATGGGCCAGCTGGTGAACGCCATGCGCGAAAGATTGGAAAACGCCATTGCCGAACGCTCCGCCGCCATCAAGACCGCCGAAAAGGAAGCCGCGCTCAAGCGCGAGGTCATCGACGTCACTCTGCCCGTTAAGGACAGGCAGGCCGGCTCCCTCCACCCCATTTCCATGGTGCTGAACGATCTGCTGGATATCTTCACCGGCCTGGGCTTTGAATCCGTCGAAGGCCCGGAGATCGAGTTCGACCACTTTAATTTCGAACTGCTCAACGTGCCGAAGAACCATCCGGCGCGCGATGCGCAGGATACCTTCTATATCGACGACAACATCGTCCTTCGCTCCCAGACTTCTCCGGTGCAGGCGCGCGTGATGACCACCACCCAGCCGCCCATCCGCATCGTCTCCCCCGGCCGAGTCTACCGCGCCGACGAAGTGGACGCCACCCATTCCCCGGTGTTCCATCAGTTTGAGGGCCTGTGCATCGACGAGAATATCACCATGGCCGATCTCAAGGGCTGTCTGGACGAGTTCGCCAAGCGCCTCTTCGGCGAGGGCATCCGCACCCGCTTCCGCCCCTCCTTCTTCCCCTTCACCGAACCTTCCGCCGAAGTCGACCTCACCTGCGCCGCCTGCCACGGCAAGGGCTGCCGCATGTGCAAGGGCACCGGCTGGATCGAGGTGCTCGGCGCGGGCATGGTCAACCCCAAGGTGCTGGATATGTGCGGCATCGATTCCAAGAAGTATCAGGGCTTTGCCTTCGGCATGGGCCTTGAGCGACTGGCTATCCTGAAGTACGGCGTGCCGGACATGCGCTATCTGTACGAAAACGACGTGCGCTTCCTGTCCCAGTTCCGCTGATGCCGCATAAGGAGGAAAAGCAAAATGAAGATCCCGATGAAATGGCTCAAGGAATACGTTCCGGTGAACTATTCCGCCGAAGAATATGCATCCAAAATGATCATGACCGGCACCGCGGTGGAAGAGACCTTCCCCGTCTCCGGTGAAATTTCCAACGTCGTCGTTGGCAAGCTGCTCTCCGTCGTTCCGCATCCGGACAGCGACCATCTGGTCATCTGCCAGGTGGAAGTGGGCGGCGAAAGGCCCCTGCAGATCGTCACCGGCGCGCCGAACGTGAAGGCGGGCGACATCGTGCCCGTCGCCCTGCACGACAGCCACCTGCCCGGCGGCGTGCACATCAAGGCCGGCAAGCTGCGCGGCGAGACCTCCGAAGGCATGCTCTGCTCCGGCCCCGAGCTGGAAGTGCCGGAAGGCCTGTATCCGCATTGCGGCAATGAAGGCATCCTGCAGTTCAACGAAGAATACGCCCCCGGCACCGACGCCCGCGACGTTCTGGGCATCCACGACGACGTGATCGATTTCGAGATCCTCGCCAACAGGCCCGACCTGCTGTGCGTCTGGGGCATCGCGCACGAAAGCGCGGCCGTCCTCGGCGAAAAGTGCACAATCCCGGAGATCAAAGTAGAAGAAAAGGGCGAAGAGGCCTTCCCGAACGTGGCTACCGTCACGGTCGAAGACAGCGAGCTCTGCCCGCGCTACTGCGCGCGCGTGATCCGCAATGTCAAGATCGGGCCCTCCCCCATGTGGATGCGCGAGAGGCTGCATGCCGCCGGCGTGCGCCCGATCAACAACATCGTCGATATCACCAACTATGTCATGCTCGAAACCGGCCACCCCATGCACGCGTTTGACCTGAACAAAGTCCGCGAGCATGCCATCGTCGTGCGCCGCGCGCACGAGGGCGAAATGCTGACCACCCTCGACGGCAAGGAATACACTCTCAATTCCAACATGCTCGTCATTGCCGATAAGGAAAAGGCCACCGGCCTTGCCGGCGTGATGGGCGGCGAAGAGAGCGAGATCACCGAAGGCACCGGCGACGTCCTGTTCGAATGCGCCGCCTTTGACCGCGCCAACATCCGCATCACCGGCCGCACGCTGGGCATCCGTACCGAGGCTTCCGGCCGCTTTGAGCGCGGCGTGAACCCGGACACCGCCCTGCAGGCCGTGAACCGCGCCTGCCAGCTGGTCAATATGCTCGGCTGCGGCGAAGTTCTGCCCGGCGCCTACGACAGCCGTCCCGAAACTCCCGCCAAGCCCGCCATCGTGGCCTCTGTCAGCCGCATCAACAGCCTGACCGGCGTTTCCATCACCGGCGAGCGCATGGCCGAGATCCTCGAAGGTCTCGAGATCCACTGCGAACTGGATGGCGACAAGCTGACCTGCACCGCGCCTGTCTGGCGTCAGGATCTGGAAATGGAAGCCGACATCGCTGAAGAAGTCCTTCGCATGTACGGCTACGATGCCCTGCCCTCCACCCTCATGAAGGGCCTGACCACCCCCGGCGGCCGCAGCGAAAAGCAGCTGGTCTCCGATGCTGCCAAGAACGCGCTGGTCACCCGCGGCTTCTATGAAGTATACGCATTCTCCTTCGTGACCCCGAAGTGGGTCGCCGGCCTGCCGGTCGCCGAAGAAGACGAGCGCAAGAACGCCATTGCCATCCGCAACCCGCTGGGCGAGGACACCTCCGTCATGCGCACCAGCCTCGTGCCCTCCATGCTCTCCAACATCGCCTTCAATATCAGCCGCGGCGCGCAGGAGCTCAAGCTCTTTGAAGTCTGCCCGGTGTTCATCAAACAGGGCGAGGGCGAGCTGGCGCACGAAAAGACCATGCTGTCCATCGGCATGGCCGGCGCGGGCGCCGATTTCTACGCCCTGCGCGACGCCGTCTACGCCGTGCTGGAGCGCTTCGGCGTGAAGCCCTCCATCGCTGCCGGCGGCGATGCCTACTATCATCCGGGCCGCAAGGCCGTCGTCACCGTGCGCGGCAACCAGATGATCGCGCAGCTGGGCGAGATCCATCCGGATTATGCCGAGCAGTTCGATCTCTCCGCCCGCGTCTACGTGGCCGAGATCGATCTTGAGGCCCTCGCTTCCATGAAGACTGCTCAGCCCAAGATCAAGGCCCTGCCCAAGTTCCCGGCCGTCACGCGCGATCTGGCGCTGGTCATGGCCGAAGAAGTGGGCGTCGGCCCGGTCATGGATTGCATCCGCAAGGCCGCCGGCCGCGAGCTCGAGCGCGTGGAGCTGTTCGATATATATCGCGGCGCGCAGCTGGGCGAAAACAAGAAGTCTGTCGCCTTCTCCCTCGCCTTCCGCGCGGCGGACCGCACCATGAACGAGGAGGATATCTCCAAGGCCATGAAGAAGGTCCTCGATTCCGTCAAGAAGAACTTCGGCGCCGAGCTGAGGTAACGAGGGGGCGGGGCTCCGCCCCTGCACCCCGCCAAAGGGTTTTCAACCCTTTGGAATCCCATCATTTGGGGATACAATATAGAAATAAAGGCATGCTGTCCTTTCGGATGGCATGCCTTTATTCTATATGTAGAATTGTAACTGATCCCAATATTGAGGGGTCAAGGGGGAATCATTCCCCCTTGCAGGGATTCTTAAGGGGCAGCGCCCCTTAAGCAGGGTATAGGGGCGGAGCCCCTGTCATTCTCCCCTCACAGCTCAAGCTCGCAATAGGCGACCTTTTCC
>JAFQGN010000284.1 GCA_017398245.1 Clostridia bacterium
CCAGTAGGGCTGCTCCACCGGCGTCATCCACGGGAAACGGTACATGGCAAACGCGCGCCTGACCACAAGCTTGCGCAGGTTCGCCTCCGTCAGCGTCAGGCCGCCCGTGCGCACCTCGTCGTCGATCGCGTTGTACGCGCTCCGGCTGATCGCGTCGATCTTCGCCAAATTCCCCTTCAGGCCCGAAAGCGCCGTGTACCGCGCCGGCACCACCGTCGTGTATTCTGTCGCCAGCACCGTGACCTGCACCGAGGCCGTCAGCCCGCCGTTCACCGTCGCGGCGGAGATCGTAGCCGTACCCGCGCCCATCGCGGTCACAAGACCGTTCGCATCCACCTGCGCGACCGCCTTGTTGCTCGTGGCCCATGTCACGCCCGGCATGCAGCCCTCGGGCTTGAGCACCGGCGTCAGCACCACGCTGTCGCCCGGCGCAAAATAGAATTCCGTCGTCGTAAAGCCGATCGATTCAGGCAGAACGCCCGCCACCTTCACGCCGATCGCCGTATATACCGCCGCCGATTCCGCCGAATAAATGCGGATCACGGCCTTGCCTTGCTTGAGCGCGTTTACCACGCCGTCCGCCGTGACCGAGGCCACCGACGGGTTCGAGGAAACATAGTACAGCCTCTGCTCCGCCGTTTCAGGCATCGCCTTTGCGTTGATGGCGAACGATTCGCCCTGCGCAACGGAATACACCGTCTGCCCCACCACAATAGAGGAGGGCGCGTTCATGCTCACCGTCACGGTGATCGTCTTGTACAGGCTGCGGTTCGCATCGCAATACACGCGAACGCGCGTCTCGCCCTTCGAAACCGCCGTGATGCACCCGCTCTGGCTCACGCTGGCAATCGAAGCATCGGCGCTCTTCCAGTACAGAGCCTGATCCGCCCTCTCCGGCAGAACCGAGGCCTGCACGTCATAATGCGCGCCCGGTGTAAGGGAGACGCGCAGAACGTCCACTTCCACCGACTGCGCCTTTGCGCTGTTGACGACCGTGACCTTGCACTTGGCCCAGCTGCCGCCGTTTGCACGCGCGCCGATCACGCAGCTGCCTGCGCCCATCGCCGTGATCACGCCGTTTTCATCCACCTTGGCCACGTTCGCGTTCGTCGTCACCCATTCCATTTTTGCATTGGGATCCGACACCGTATAGCTGATCCTGCCCGCGCTGACCCCGTTCAGATCCAACCTTACCGCAGAGGACGCAAAGCGCACTGCGGCCTTCTGCGCGCTGCCCGCGCTTCCGCCGGAGCCGCCCGAGGAAGAGCCGGTGTTGATCACCGTGATCTGGCATTTGGACCAGCCCGTATTCGGCCCGCGCACGCCGATGATCGCCTTGCCGACGCCCACCGCCGTGACCACGCCTTCGCCGTCCACCGTTGCAACGGACGGATTGTTGCTCACCCAGATCAGGCTTTCCGTCGCGTTCGCAGGCGTCACGTTCACGCGCAGCTTGCCCACATTTTTGCCGTTGAGATCCATCGTCGCCTTGGAAGCGGATACTTTCGCGCTTTTTATTGCGATCGTTTCATCCGCTTGCGCAACGCCGAGCCCGTTCCATGCCGGCAGCGCGCCCAGCAGCAGCGCAAGACACACCATCCACGCCGTCCATCGTTTCATTTTTTCATCCTCCGCATAATTTGTGTCTTTTGTATGTTTGCCCTGCGCCGAACGATACAGGCCCTCCATCCCCAAGCGTACAAGCTCTCGGGGCGTTGCATCGCGTCCCATCTTCGCCGGGCAGTATCTTCCTTTTAGACCATTATATTGCAGCCCGGGTTCCATTACAATAATATTTTCGTAATACTTTTCCCCGGCCGCGCCGACATCTCCCGCCCGATCCCCTCCGGAATTCACCGCAAAACACGGCCTCCCGCGCGAAATCGCTCCTTTTTCCATTGACTATGCGACACGCGGAGGATATAATAGAAGAAGCAAAAAGGCGGGCCGCGTCCCGCAATGTACGACATTTTTACTAAGCAGACGACCGCCGCGCGCGGCCGTTGAAAGGAGCACTTACTCATGGCAAAAGAACGTCGCAGGAGCTCTGCAGTTTCTATCGGCAACTGGATGTGGACAATGGTCCTGAACGTGCTGTTCCCGGTCGTTTTCTCCGGCCTCATCGTGTTCATTTCCACCAAGTTTGAGCTTACCGAGCTCATGTACGCCGCCCCGTTCGGCCCGCTGGTTTTCTATATTCTGGTCGCCTGCTGCACCCATAAGGCCAGCAAGCGCAACTGGGCCATTGCGAACATCATCTGGATGCTCATCGCCATCGCTCTTGTCGCCTGAGTCGTTATCTTCTTTGGCGACGCCATCCTCGCCGCGCTCAACGAGCTGCTGAACATGCCCGTCACCAGCCTGCTGAACTGATCGCGCGCGAACTCTTCTTATAGAATGCACAAACTTAATCCAACCGTTATTTACAGAGCGGTCGGGTTATGGTACAATGCGTTTTGTGGCATTTTGCCGCAAGAAAGATCCGCTTTTCTCGGCCTGCCGATTCTCCACCGGCCAGCTGGGGCTGCGGGAATACGAATTTAGGAGGAAACCACCATGACTAAGGCAGAAATCATCGCCGCCTATGGCCGCCACGAGGGCGACACCGGCTCCCCCGAAGTGCAGATCGCTCTGCTGACCGAGCGCATCAACCACCTCAACGGCCATCTGCAGAACAACAAGAACGACCACCACTCCCGCCGCGGCCTGCTCCTGATGGTCGGCCAGCGCAGGGGCCTGCTCGATTACCTGAAGTCCACCGATATCGAGAGCTACCGTAACCTGCTCGAGAAGCTCGGCCTGCGCAAGTAATCCAGCCTATCGTTCCTGTTTTTGCGCCCCGGGAAGATGAAATGACGCCGTCGCCCGAGTCCTTTCGGGCGGCGGCGCTTCACTTTGGGGCTATGGCAGTTTCTTCCGGCGCAGGGCCTTGGCCCGCGCGCGCATAATCCTTTCGGTATCAATAAAAGATATAAATATAAGAATCCAAGGAGGATGAACCATGTACAAGGAGTACAGCATGGAACTCGGCGGCCGCACGCTGACGCTGGAATTCGGCAAGTATGCCCAGCAGGCGAACGGCTCCGTACTGGTGCGCTATGGCGATACCGTACTGCTCGTTACCGCTACCGCCGCCGCCACCCAGCGCCCGGGAATCGATTTCTTCCCGCTGAGCGTTGATTTTGAAGAAAAGCTTTACGCAGTCGGCCGCATCCCCGGCGGCTGGACCCGCCGCGAAGGCCGCCCGGGCGAAAAGGCCATCCTGACCTCCCGCTTGATCGACCGCCCGCTGCGCCCGCTCTTCCCCAAGGGCATGCGCAACGATGTGTGCGTCGTGGCCACCGTGCTGTCCGTTGATCAGGACAACCAGCCCGACGTCATCGGCATGATTGGCTCCTCCGCCGCTCTGTGCGTTTCCGATATCCCCTTCGCCGGCCCCACCGCCGCCGTCAATATCGGCCTGGTGGACGGCGAGTTCATCGTCAACCCCACTGTGGAACAGCACGCTGTTTCCGAAATGAACCTCACCGTCGCCGGCACCAAGGACGCCGTCATGATGGTCGAGGCCGGCGCCAAGGAAGTTTCCGAAGACGTCATGCTCAAGGCCATCCTCTTCGCCCATGAAGAAGTGAAGAAGATCGTCGCCTTCATCTCCGATATCGCCGCCGAGATCGGCAAGGAAAAGATCGAGTTCCCGCTGGTGCTGCCGGGCGAAGACGTCAAGGCCGCCGTGCGTGAATTTGCCTACGAAAAGGTCGAATGGATGTTCGCCACCTTCGATCGCGCCGAAAGGCAGGCCCGCGAAGAAGAAGTGAAGGCCGAAGTCGCCGCCGAGTTCGCCGAGAAGTTCGAAGGCCGCGAAGGCGAAGTGGGCGACGCCCTCTACGCCATCCAGAAGGAAGTCATGCGCCGCCAGATCATCGATACCGGCGTGCGTCCCGACGGCCGCAGCCTTACCGAGATCCGCCCCATCTGGTGCGAGACCGGCATCCTGCCCCGCGTGCACGGCTCCGGCGTGTTCACCCGCGGTCAGACTCAGGCGCTGACCACCTGCACCCTCGCTCCCGTTTCCGAGCAGCAGATCCTCGACGGCATCGCTCCGGAAGAGAGCAAGCGCTATATGCACCATTACAACTTCCCGGCCTATTCCACCGGTGAAGCCCGTCCCTCCCGCAGCCCGGGCCGCCGCGAGATCGGTCACGGCGCTCTGGCAGAGCGCGCTCTCGAACCCGTCATCCCGGGCGTCGAAGAGTTCCCCTACTGCCTGCGCCTCGTTTCCGAGATCATGTCCTCCAACGGCTCCACTTCTCAGGCTTCCGTCTGCGG
>JAFQGN010000034.1 GCA_017398245.1 Clostridia bacterium
AGGAACTGCTTTTCGATCAGATCGCCGTAGAGCAGGAACATGCCGCTGCCAAGCAGCCGGGAAATGGCGAAGGTAGTGACAGCGGGCATGAACACCATGGTGATGCCCGAAATGACGCCCGGAATGGACAGGGGCAGCACCACGCGGCGGAACACGTCCACCGGGCCCGCGCCCAGATCCTGCGCCGCTTCGATCACGCGCACGTCCATCTTCTTGAGCGAAGTGTGGATGGGCAGAATCATGAACGGTACATAGTTGTACACCATGCCCAGCAGCACCGCGCCCTGCGTGCCGATGATGGAGATCGGATCAAGCCCGATCATGGTCAGAAAGCGGTTCAGAAGGCCGTTGTCCTCCAGAATGCTCATCATGGCGTAGGTGCGCAGCAGGAAGTTCATCCACATGGGCAAAAGAATGAGCACGAGCAGCGTCTGGCTCTTGGAAAAATCCTTACTGGCCAGAAAATACGCCGCCGGATACCCGATGATGATGCAGATGACCGTGCACATGAATGCAAGGTACAGACTGCGCCACAAAATGGTAAGGTACTGGCCTTCAAACGACTTGGCGATATTGGCCATGGTAAAGGCGCCGGTCGTATCGGTAAATGCATAGTAGGCCACGAACAGCAGCGGCGCGATGGTGAACAAAATCATCCACACCACATACGGCCCGGCAAACCAGCTTCTTTTCACTGCTGTTCCACCTTCTTCATGATATGAATGTTGAACGGCACGATGCGCAGGCCCACTTCGCTGCCCGCGGGATGCATGGCCGTGGAATGTACCTTGAACTTGAACGGGCCGATATCGACCATCATTTCGTAATGCACGCCCTTGAACACGACGGATTCCACCACGCCGCGTACCATGCCCTGATCAGGCGCGGTGATCTCGATATCTTCGGGACGGACGACGATGTCCACCTTTTCGCCCTTGCCGAAGCCCTTGTCCACACAGCTGAACTTCGCGCCGGCAAACTCGACGAGCTCATCCTGCGGCATAACGCCCTCCAGAATATTGCTCTCGCCGATGAAATTGGCCACGAACGCGTTCTTGGGCTCGTCGTAAATGCGCTTGGGGTCGCCGATCTGCTGGATGCGGCCTGCATTCATGACGGCGATGGTATCGCTCATCGTCAGCGCCTCTTCCTGATCGTGCGTGACATAGATAAAGGTGATGCCCAGCTTCTGCTGCATGCTCTTGAGCTCGAGCTGCATCTCCTTGCGCAGCTTGAGATCCAGCGCGCCCAGCGGCTCGTCCAGCAGCAGAACTTCCGGCTCGTTCACCAGCGCGCGCGCAATGGCGATGCGCTGCTGCTGGCCGCCGGAGATCTGGTCGATGCCGCGCTTTTCGTAGCCGGTCATCTTGACAAGGGAAAGCATGCGCTTCACCCTGCGGTCGATCTCGTCCTTGGGCATTTTCTTGAGCTTGAGGCCGAAGGCGATATTGTCATATATATTCAGGTGGTTGAACAGCGCGTACTTCTGGAACACGGTGTTCACCCTGCGCTTATAGGCCGGGATGGAAAGCAGGTCCTTCCCCTCGAACAGCACCTCGCCGCTGGTGGGGTATTCAAAACCGCCGATGATGCGAAGGAGCGTGGTTTTGCCGCAGCCGGAGGGGCCCAGCAGCGTGATAAACTCCTTCTTGCGGATATACAGGCTCACGTCGTTCAGCGCAGGGGTTTCCGCGCCGAAATCCTTGGTCACATGTTTTAATTCGATAAGACGCATATCCTCAACCATGACGATACTCTCCTTTGTATGTCAAAGCGCGCAGGGCGCTGTGCAGGGCGTATTAAAAGCTGGGCGGAGTCGAGATCCACAAAAACTTTGCGGGGGTCTTGCCCGCGTTTTCGATATGGTGGCGCTCGGTGGGCTGGAAGTAGAAGCTTTCATCGCGCCTTGCGCGGATGGTCCGCTCTCCCAGCACGATGCGCACCGAGCCGGACAGCACATAGCCGAACTCCTCGCCCTCATGCGGGTCGTCCTCCGGAGTTTTGCCGCCTGCGTCCATTTCCACCAGAATCGGCTCCATGCGGTTTTTCTGCGCGGAAGGCACAAGCCAGCTGATCGTGCCCATGAGCTCTTCCATGTCTTCCTTTACATAGATATCGCCCGCGCCGTATACGATCTTCTCCTCCTTCTTCTCGCTGAAGAAGTTTGCCAGGTCGCTGCCGAGGCATTCAAGCACGTCGGTCAGCGTTGCGATGGAGGGCGAAGTCAGGTCTCTTTCCAGAAGAGAGATGAAGCCCTTGGAGAGTTCGCACCTGTCCGCCAGTTCCTCCTGCGTCAGGCCGCGCTGCAGCCGCAGTTTTTTGATTTTCGCGCCGATCTCCACTTCTTTCACCCCGCTCTTTCGGTTTAGAATTGCTAAACAGCAAAGTGATTTATATTAAACCACCGCGCGCCCGCGTTGTCAATACCTTTATGGGAAATGGCGCCGCCGGTGAACAATATTTTTCTTCCTATTATATATTTGTGTTTTTTGTCCTATTTTGTCCTCTCTGCGCAAGGTGAAGAAAACGTTATTTTATACTTTTGAAAGTTTACTGTCAGAAAACCTGCCCTTGCGATTTCTCAGCGTCTGTTTTTCCGACCGGTTTCTGTTTTCTTAAACCCCGTGTTTATAGTCATGCTATTTGTGATGCGCGTTTTGTCGCCTTGCCCTGCTCGCCCCTCCTTCATTTGCCCTTTTTTGCCCATACAGGATCCAACGGCGGCAAAACCCCACCGACCTCCCCA
>JAFQGN010000285.1 GCA_017398245.1 Clostridia bacterium
CCGGCATGCGGTCCATATCGCACAGCGGCATTTTTTCGATCCCGCCGGGCAGCAGCGCGATGATTTCCATATCCTCCGGATAGACTTCCGAAATCTTCAGCTTGCATTCGCCGGCCAGCGCCTTGGAATCCACCTCGCGCAATAAAAGACCATGCCACGCATCCAGCTGAAAATCCTCCCAGTCTGATGCATTGAGCAGCAGCGCGTCCTCCTGCATAAAGGCAAACAGTGCTCCCTCCTCCGGCGGACCGGCAACCAACCTGCAGTCCGGCCGGGTCTCCAGCAGCTTGCCGACCGATGCGTCGCGCAGGTCGAACACGCCGTAGAACACGTCCGCATCCCGCGCCGCGCGCACGACGGCCTTCGCGCATTCCTCGTTCAGCTCGATAAAATCCTCGCATTCTTCGTACAGCGCGTCCAGCGTTTCAAAGGCGACGCCTTCCTGCGCGAACACCTGCGCCGCCGCGCACTGCCCCGTGCGCAGGATAACCTTCTGCGCGCTCTTTGCCGCGCGGATCGCGCCCAAAGTCAGCATATCTTCCGAAAAACCAAGACCGGCAACGGTGATCTGGCCCATGCAATATCCCTCCGGAACCCAATTTATACTGCCAGTATAGCACCGCGCCTTCCGCCTTGCAATCACGATTGTATTACGCACAATTTTCGGCAAAAACTCTTTCTGGCAAGATGGGATGACTTTGCGTTCCGTCGTCTAATCTTCACCCCCCAATAGTTACTTTTTAGGAGAGCGCGAGAGGGGCCCTCTATTTCAAAAGGTCGGCAGTGCCGACCCACTTATGCTGCCGCCGAACTTCATTACAAAGAACACTCCTCCCTCATATGGTTTCTTTTTAGGAGAGCGCGAGAACCCTTTTTCTTTTCCAAAAGAAAAAGGGTTCTCGCAAAAAAACATGTGACGCGCTTCGCGGCTCACTGCTCCATCTGGCGGCCGACGATGCCTGCAGTTGTTTCAGCCACTTTCTGGTCGATCTCGCTCATGCGCGCGCCGTTTTCGCGGCTGAGCAGAATCAGCGCGCCGATCACGTCGCCGTCGGCGATGATAGGCGCCACGATCTGCGCGGAATACGCGGAAGCATCGTCGTCCGGCACGACGGGAACCATGCGCGCGCCGTCCGCCGCATTCGCGCGCAGGACCTGCCTCTGCGCGATGATCCGCTCAATATCCGCGCTGATCGCCTTGTCCATCAGGTCTTTGCGCGCGGTGCCGGAGCAGGAAACGATCATGTCCCTGTCGCTGATCAGCGCCACATGCCCGAGCGAGCGGTACAGCGAATCCGTATAATCTTTGGCGATGGATGCGATCTCGCCGATGGGCGAATACTTTTTGAGCACCACTTCGCCGTCGTGGTCGGTATAGATTTCCAGCGGGTCGCCCTCGCGGATGCGCAGCGTGCGCCTGATCTCCTTCGGAATAACGACCCTGCCCAGTTCATCGATCCTGCGCACGATCCCGGTTGCTTTCATATCCAATTCCCCCTGTGAAAACGTTTTTGCCCTGTTAGTATCTGCCGGAGGAGCCGCAGCTTATGCAAATTTTTCTCAGGTGCATTTTCCCACCGCACGCTTTCGCAAGCACTGCCTGCATGTTATAATATCTATCAGCAAACCACAGGGGGATATGCTCCTATGAAAATCGCGCTCATCGGCGATCTGCAGTACAAGCCCGGCGAAGAGCAGACCGTCTTTTCTTATATGGAACAGGTTCGCGCATGGCAGCCGGAGCTGGCCGTATCGCTTGGCGATATGGGTTCGGGCAGGCAGGCCGGTACAAAAGAGGCCATGCTGCAATGCCGCGCTTTTTTCGATACCCTGCCCTGCGAAACGGTTGTTCTTCTGGGCAACCACGATGTGGAATACCGGCCTGACGAGGACACCCGCCTGCGCGAGCAGGAAAAATGGCACGCCGAGGTGTTTGCGCAGGAAAAGCCCTATCGTGCCGTGCATTGCGGTGATACGCTGCTGCTGTGCCTGAGCGTCGAGCGCCAGCCACAGGAGCTGCTGCTGAGCCAGCACGCGCTGTATTCCTCTGCCGAGCAGCTCCGCTGGACCAAGGAGCAGCTCGACGCGCACAGCGGGCCGGTCGTTGTGCTGAGCCATGCGCCTGTTGCCGGAAGCGGCCTGCGCTGCTGCCCGCCGGTGCATCATGCCGCGACGGACGCCTTTATGGGCCAGAATTTCGATCCTTGGGCGTGGCGCGATCTGCTCGCCGATCATCCGAACATCCGGCTTTGGGGCAGCGCGCATTTCCACATGGGCCATGCCTACCAGCGCGCGATCACTGTCCGCAACGGGGCGACACACCTCTCCTGCGGCGTGATGTGCTCCTGCGCGCGCGACAACACGCGCCAGACGCGCCTGATGGAACTTCTGCCCGACGGGCGCATCCTCCTGTCCACCATGGATCATCTCAACGGCGGCGCTGTTTTGCAGGATGCGGTTCTACTGCCCGATGGTACGCTTTCCGGACGGTATCATGCCCCCAGCAGACACGAATTCCTCATTGGCGAGGACAGAGCGCTGCGCGTATGGGATGCGCCTGCTCTTGGTCGGGTCTACATCGCAACGGAAAGCGGGCGGCTTTGGGAGTACGACCGCGCGCTGCAGGAACTGACGGGGACGATCTGCAGCGGCGAGAAGGCGGTCGACATGTCCGTATTCTGCGGACGGATTTATGTGCAGACCGATTCCGAATGCTTCTCTGTGCCGATCGATTCCGACCAGCGGTTCCACCGTCTGAGCGGGTTTGTGCCCCGGCTGGAGCGGCCCGAGGACGCGCTGCCTGCCCCTTCGCTTCCCATTCTCCCCTTCCGAACCCTCTCTGCCCCCGAGGGCGAGTACATTGTCCTATAAGAATTTGGGAACCCCCTTTCTTTTTAAAAAGAAAGGGGGTTCCCAAACCCTCCCCTAAAGAAATCAATTAAGAC
>JAFQGN010000286.1 GCA_017398245.1 Clostridia bacterium
AATACATAGCCGCGGCGGCGACGACGGAGCCGACGACCGCGCAGCCCATAATGCTGATAGAACCGGTGGAGACCATCAGCAGAACGGCGGCAACGACGACCAGAACCGGCACAGCCTTATCGGCCTTGGAAACCGTGTATTCCGGGTTCGCCTTGAAGGCATTGTAGAGAGAGACGCTGTAGACATACGTCAGAGCACCGGTACCGGCGACGACGGCGGTCAGCGCAGTGCCCATTGCAAACACGACATTGAGCAGCACGCATACGGAACCTGCAACGACGGCGGCGACGAGCGCAGTCAGCACAGGGGCGAAGGCTTTACGCCAGCCGTAGCGCAGCAGGCCATAGATATAGCCGACTACGGCCATGGCGACGAGAGCCAGAACCAGTTCGCGCACATGATGCTGGCCTTCCGGAGCAGTGAAGCTCTCGGAATAGGCGAGAGTCGCGCCTTCATGATCGGCCTGCACGGAGGCGAGCAGCTTATCTGCAGCGGCGCTCAGCTGGGCGGCGTCCATCGCGCCGGTCTCGATCTCAATTGCAGTTTCGGTCGTTTCCAGAACGACAGGAGAATTAAAGCCCGCGGCATTTACGGATTCCTGCACAGCGGCGGCGTCATAGGTCGCGCCGACTTCGATGCGCACGGCGCATCCGCCTTCGGTCGCCTTGGTGTTCAGACCGGCGGCGCCCATCATGACCAGAGCGGCGGCAAGCAGTACGACGGCTGCGATCAGCACATAAGAAACGTTCTTTTTCATCGTCCACATCCTCCTCAGTCGGTCAGCTTGCCGGCCTTGTCCACCACGCAGGTGACCAGCGGCCTGGTAAAGAGCACGGTCACGACCAGCGCAACGAAAGAGCCGATCGCAAAGACAGTGGTGAAGCCGGAAACGGCGGCGGAGCCGAAGTACTGCGCGACAAGGGCCACGATGATGGCCACTGCGCTGACTTCCAGAGCGTACAGGCCGCTTTCATGCCATGCAAGGCGCACGGCTTCCGCGCCGGTCATGTCCTTTTCGGGCAGCAGGCCCTTCACCTTGCCCAGCAGGTGCAGATCGCACAGGACCTTCACGCCGATGGCGGCGGTAAAGCCGAAGAAGGAGGCGGCCGCGAAGGTGAGATACGGGATCAGGCCGTAAATATAGACGACGGCCACGGCGCTGAGCACGACGGACAGCGCGGAGACAACGCCCATGCCCTTGAACACGATGATCATGACGATGGCAGCGATGGCGACCAGCACGGCCAGAGCAAACATGCCTGCATCAAAGTTGGCTTCGGTCATCGCGGCGGGGATGGTACCGCTGCCGGCAGCTTCCAGAGAGGCCTCGATATGGCCGGTCTGCAGAGCCATGGCAAAGTTGGAAGCCATGTTCAGGTTATTGAAGCTCAGGCCGGTGGAAAGCAGCTGAGACGCCGGAGCGGAGCCAAGGAGCGCGCCGTCAACATAGACAGAGGTGGTCTCGTTCACATCGTCGGTCATATTGGCCCACTCGGTCAGCGCTCCGTCCTCCACCTTCATGGAGACGTAATACACAGTTCCGGTGCTGTCTGCGTTCATAGCGGAAGAGACGATATCTTCACCCTCCAGAACGACCTCGCCGGCCGGGTTGGTGAAATAGATATGGCACGGCTGGGTGAGCGTGTACAGGACGTTGGAAGCGTCGTCCACGTTCTCAGTCGGCAGTTCGAGGCGGATGCGGGAATCGCCCTGTTCCATGACGTACACGCCCTTGAGATTGAGCATGGAGGCGCGCGTTTTCATGATTTCGACCGCCTTGGCGTACAGCTCTTCGGAAGCCGGGGTCTTTTCGGCCTCTTCGCCCTCTTCGGCGGCGATCGGTTCGTTTACGTTCAGCACAACATATGCGCTCGTTGCAAATTCATTGCCCCTGGTGATGCCGTCGGCAGCCGGGATGACGATGTACTTGCCCAGCTGCACGCCCGTAAGGCACAGCACGGTCAGCAATACGACCACCAGCGCGGCGACAGCCAGGGAAACCAGATTCTTTGTCTTCATTGCCCTGTTTCCTCCCTGATATTGCGGGGTTTGCCCGCCGGTGCGCTATGGCACCTAATATTTGGACATTATACACTTGTTAACGCTCTGCGTCAATATTTAACAGCGGGAGCCGGGCAAATTCAGCCCAGATCGACCGCCGAGGTATAGCCGGGGACAAAATCCGGGTTTTCGGGGTTGTCGTCCGTCGGATCCCACGTACCGGGGGCTTCGGGCCAGGATACGGCCGCGTATTCTTCCTCGATACGCTCGCACTTCCACACAAGCAGCCTGCAGCCGCCCGGAACGTTTTCGTAGATCCACTTGGCGTCGGCCGCAAGCAGGCGGATGCAGCCGTGCGACGCGCGCGTGCCGAGCTGGCCGTAGGCTTCCGCGTCCATTCTGGCAGGGTTCGTGCTCTGATAGGGCAGCGAATGGAACCAGATATGATCCACAAAGCGGGTGCCATACTGGCAATAGACGCCGGGCACCACGGTGGACATCCACTTCAGGCGCGTGGAATCGACCGTGTAGAGCGCATTTTTCACGCCGTTGTCGTTGATGCCCGTGGAGCAGACCATGCGGCGGATGAGCTTTGTATACAGGCCGTTTTCGTCCTTTTCATACACGCGCACCACCTGGTTGCCCTTGTCCACCTCCAGATAGTACGGCTTTTCATCCATATTGCCCACTGCGATGTGCAGCACGCGCTTTGTGCCGCTGCCGTCTGCCGCCTGCGCGGTGACGCGGCACTCTCCCCTGCCGACGACGCCGAGACGGCCGTCTTCGGCCACCTTGACGATCGCCTTATTGGAAGTGGACCAGACGACATCCTGCAGCGCCTGCGCAGGTTCTACATTTGCGCTCAGTTCGAACACGGTTCCGATGAAGGTACCGTCCAGAATGAGAGACTGGGGGTGGAACGCTTCTCCGTTTACGGTGATTTCGATGCGCTGCGCGCCGGGGACGACGGTGACCGGGAATTCGCAGAGCGCGCCGAAGCCGTCGGCGGCTGTGGCGGTAATGATAACGGTCTGCACAGAATCGGTGTGCTGCGCGGTCAGAATCCCATTTTTATCCACCGTGGCGACGGATTCGTCGCTGCTCGACCAGAGGACATCCTGCACGGTGGCATCGCCCGGGATGATCTGCGCAGAAAGGGGCGCGCTCTGACCGCCGGTGAGCTGCAGCGGCCCGGAGACGAGCACTTCCTGCACCGGGAAGACAGCGCGGACGGAGGCTTCGGCCGAAGCCCTTCCTTTATCTTGCGCTTTCGCCTGCACGGTGAACTTGCCGCCCTGCGAAATATGCAGGATGTTGTTTTCATCGAGAGATGCGCCGTTTCCCTGCACGCTCAGCGACACATTCTGCGAAGCGCCTTCCGGCAGAACGACTGCGCGAACGGGCAGCTGCGTCTGGTCCGCGCTCAGATTGAGCAGCGCCTGATCGAGCGGTTCGTCGCCCGAATACAGGACGATCTCTTTGGAAAGCGGGCGCACCGTCACCTTCCATGTATAGGTGACGCCGCCGCGCTCGGCAATGATGAAGGTGGTCTGCAGGCTGTCGGGCTTTGCCGCCTGCACATTGCCCCAGCGGTCTACCGAAGCAGCCTTTTCGTTGGTGCTTTGCCATGCAGTGCGGCCCTCCGGCGCGATCTGCTCCAGCTGCTCATCATTGAACCAGCGCAGTTCGCCCCAGGCCAGCTCCGTTTCCTCCTGATAGATAAACTCGCCCTGCATTGCCGATGCGCCAAAGCACAGGCAGCACAAAAGGACGAGCAGCATGATCGTTTTTTTCATCTTTTTCCCCTCGATTCGGCCTTTTTCCCGTAACATTCAAACATATTATAACAGCTTTGTCAATTTCAGTGCCCATGCCGGCATGGATTTATGAAGCGAAATCTGCTATAATACCTTGCGGAAGAAAAATGCCTTTGCGCCGTAAAGGAGTTTTTGCAAATGAATATACCGAATCTGCTCACGCTGATGCGCCTGTTTCTGATCCCCGTGTTCTACGGCCTGTACCAGAAGGGAATGTACGGCAGCGCGCTGCTAGTGTTCCTGCTGGCCAGCTTTACGGATTTTCTGGACGGGTATCTGGCGCGCAAGTGGAACCAGATCACGAATTTCGGAAAGCTGGCCGACCCGATCGCCGACAAGGTGATGGTGCTGACCGCGCTGTATTGTCTGGCGGCGGACGGGCGCATCCCGTGGTTTGCGCCCATCGCCATTCTGACAAAGGAGCTGCTGATGGTGCTGGGCGGCGCGTTCATGCTGGGCAAAAAGGTGGTCGTTCAGGCGAATATCTGGGGCAAGGCCGCGACGTTTTCCTTTATCATCGCGCTGGCGCTGGTGTTCCCGTGGCACGGGGTGGAATTCCTGTATAAGGCCGGAAACATCCTTGTGATCATTGCAACAGTGATGAGCATCTGGGCCATGGTGCAGTATGCCTATGGCTGCATAAAACAGCTCAAGAATTTAAAAAACGCATAAAGATTGCGTTTGCGTGAAATATCGGCCTGCGCGCTTGACCGGAATGCGGCAGGCGGCTATAATAACAGCATATACTTTGTCTGTGACGAAGAGGAGTACGCGAAGATCGTTCCCAAGAGAGGGCGGTTCACCGGCTGAAAGGCTGCCCGGAACAGATGCGCGGAAGGTCGCTTCGGAGACACTGCCGGTGAACGGAGTAGCCGGGGCGGTTCGCGCCCGATACAGCGCGCCATGAGGCCCATGTGCACGCATATGGGCGAATTAAGGTGGTACCACGGCAATACGCCCGTCCTTATGTAATGTAAGGACGGGCTTTTTTATTGCAAAGCTTTACGGAAGGGAGATGGTGCTCTTGACCGGAGCAGACGGCGTTCGCAGCACGGCGAAGGGCATACTTGTGCATGAAAGCATGGTGCTGCTCAACCGCTGCCGCGACCAGTATAACGGAGATTACTTCTGCCTTCCCGGAGGCGGGCAGGAAAAGTACGAGACTCTTGCGGAAACTCTCCGGCGCGAAATGCTCGAGGAGACCGGCTACCGGGTGACAAACCTCCGCTTTGCCGGGCTGTTCGAGGAGATCTGCGACGACGAAGGATATCGGCGCGAGTATCCGCAGTACAGCCACAAGATGTACCATTTCTTCGTATGCGCGCCCGAAAGCCTTGAGCGCGCGGAAGTGACCGAAATGGACGACAGCCAGCTTGCGTGCGAGTGGTTCCCTATCGAAACGCTCGACGGGCTGAACATACACCCTAGGGCGCTCGGCGCGCATCTGCGCGAAATGATCGAGTGCAAAACACCGCTTTTTCTCGGCTCGGAGCATGCTCCGCTGCCGCATGGATAAAGAACCTGACCGAATTATATACAGGGAGTGAAC
>JAFQGN010000287.1 GCA_017398245.1 Clostridia bacterium
GAAGAAAAGGGTTCCCCGCAAAAAACTACCGTGCCCCGAAGTACAGCTCATGCTCGGCGCCGTCGTCGATGAGCTCAGCCCAGTCTGCGTTGGTGTACCTTCGGCCGGAAACGAGCGCGTATGTCGCAGCGCCGAAGCGCAGCATCACGCGCATTTCATCCATGCCCTCGTCCAGCAGCGCGCACATGCGCACGCGGCTCCCACGCCGTTCAAGATCGGCGATGCCGGTCAGAAACGCGCGCTGCAACCATCCGGCGGAACCGGTGTACCAAGTCCAGCCCGCGCGCCCGGCATAAGCGGCACGGCAGGCGTAGATATCGGCTGCGACGGCATAGGGCTCGGCCTGATAGCGGTCGGCCTGCTCACGCGTCGCGGCATGGCTTGCAGGCAAAAGCACGCGCAGGATCTGCCATGCGCGGGCGCGATCGCCCATCTGCGCGCAGGCCATCATGGCCCAGCAGGCCGCGTGGGTGTATTGCCCGCCGTTTTCGCGAACGCCCGGCGGATACGCAGCGATATAACCGGTATCGCCAATGTTCCCGTCAAACGGCGGATCGAGCAGCCGCAGTACTCCATGCTCGGGTTCATACAGGCGCGAAATGGCGGTATCCATGGCGGTTTTTACGCGCTCGGCGTCGCATCCGGCGAACACCGCCCAGCTTTGCGCAAGCAGATCGATCCTGCAGCCGCCCTCCGTGCGCTCAGAGCCAACCGGCGTTCCGTCGTCGCGAAATGCGCGCAAGTATCGATCGCCGTCCCACGCATGGCGTTCGATGTTCTCCAGCATACGGTGGGAAATTTCTTGCAGTTCATTTGCATATTGCGGGCAGACGGCGGCAAAATCGCGCGCCGCGACGCACAAAAACTGCGCCAGCCATACGCTTTCGCCCTTGCCCTGCGCGCCGATGCGGTCCATGCCGTCGTTCCAGTCGCCGCTGCCCATCAGCGGCAGGCCGTGCTTGCCGACAAGCCCTGCAACGCGCCGGATCGCGCGCATGCAGTGTTCGCGCAGGGGTTCGCAAAGCTCGGAAACCTCAGGTTCAAAATAGAGATCGTGTTTCTCCGGCGGAACAGGCCGTCCGCGCAGGTAGGGAACAACTTCGGCCAGAACGGCGCGGTCGCCGGTCTCGAGCACATAGCGCGCGGCAACGTACGGCAAAAACAGCAGATCATCGCTGATGCGCGTGCGTACGCCCGTGCGCGGCGGATGCCACCAGTGCTGCACGTCACCTTCGGGAAACTGATGCGCTGCGCACAAAAGGATGTGTTCGCGCGCCCACATGGGCTCGACGGGCATCAGACACAGCACGTCCTGCAGCTGATCGCGAAAGCCGTATGCCCCGCCGGGCTGGTTCGGGCCGGTGCGCGCGCGAAGCCGCGCGCTGATGGCTTGATAGGGCGCCCATTGGCTGAGGATAGCGTCAGCAATCGTCTCGCCGGTCTCGATGCGCACTTTGCCGAGCAGCTTTTCCCATTCTTCGCGGCACAAAGCGCGAACCTGCCCGGCGTCGGTCTCGCGCGCAAGCTGCACAGCTTGCTGCGCAGTGTCCGCCGCTGTGATATACAAAGCCACAGCGCAGGGGGCGTCGCCTTCCAGCACAAGATGCCCGCCTTCCGCGTGCGCACCCGGCAGACGCATGCAGCCGACAAACGGCACAGAGCCGAACGCGAGCTGGCAGTCGCCATCGAAGGCCGTCTGCAGCGCGCGCATATCCTGCGCGTGCACGCCCATTTGCCAAAGACACGCAGCATGTATGCGGAAGGAATGCGCTTCTCCGTCGGCAGCTTCCACGCGAACCGATGCAATGTGCACGCCGCTTTCCGGGTGCGTGTAGCGCAAAATATGAATGCGCAGCCCGTTTTGCTCAAAAACCGTCTCGGTTTCGCCCGGGCGCACGGTGACTTGCGCCGCAGCGCTCATTGGCCGGGGGATCAACTCGCTTATTCGTTCGTTTTCTTCCATCCAGAGCCGGATCGGCGCCTGTTCGCACTGCACATCGCTGCCGAACGCGGTCAATCGCCCGCTCCGGCTGTTTTCATGCCATAGGAACCCGCCGCCGCCTTCGCTGACCAGCGAGCCCATGCGCTCTCCGGCCAGGATATTGCTCCACGCGCGCGGCGTGCTCTCGCCGGGGCGAAGTTGTATGGTATACGCAGAACCGTCAGTCGAAAACGCGCCGTAATTCCGGTCCGGCGCGGGCTGCGCGGGAAGATCGGCCTGTTCGGGCAGGCAAAGCGCCTGCCAGCGGGCCGGGTCGGCAAAGATACGCTCCAGCGTATCCTCCGTATCCAACTCCAGCGCGCACAGACGGCGCGCGGCTTCCAGCGCGTGCGGGTTGGCCGATCGCTCGGGAACGAGATACACATCCGCGCCCGGCAAACGCATTTCTGCAATGCGCTGCCTAAGGTCGTCGCGCAGCGGCTGAGAATACCCCTCCTCTTCGCTGTAGAGTATGATCGCATCGGTCTGCACGCCCATTGAGCATAGGTACGCCTGCAGCCGAAGGGTCTCGACAGAAGCCCCGGCCGCCCCGGGCTTTGCATGGGCGAGCAGCAGCGGCCTGTCGCCCGAAATGCCCAGCGGCCAGAGCGCCTCCTTGCCGATACCGCTTTTGCAGGAGGTCGTTTTGCATTGCATGGGCCGCGCGTACATGCACAGCGCGGCGGCGCGGCCATACAGGCGCGCGGTGTGGGAGGAGAGATCCAAAAAGCGGAACATCTCGCGGGATTGCTCTTCGCACAAGCGCTGCGCGCGCTGCAAAGCCGCGATCTGCGCGTAGCGGTCGGCTTCCGGAAGCGCGCTGCGCCCCGCACGGCGGCTGACGAGCGTGGCAAAACCGACGATGC
>JAFQGN010000288.1 GCA_017398245.1 Clostridia bacterium
ACGCCCTCCACCTTCAGCTCCGGGTTGAGCCTCTTGCGCACCAGCATCAGCGTGTTCATCAGCTGGCCGACGCCCTCCAGCGCGTAATATTCGCACTGGATCGGCACGAGCATGCTGTCCGCCGCCGTCAGCGCGTTGAGCGTGAGCAGACTCAGCGAAGGCGGGCAGTCGATCAGGATGTAATCATACCCCTCGCGCACGCCGTCCAAAAGCCCCTTGAGCAGGTACTCGCGCCTTTCCACGTCGATCAGCTCGATCTCCGCACCGGAAAGCTCGATCGAGCCCGGAATGGCAAACAGGTTTTCCGTCTCCGTGGGCAGAACCGCTGCGGAAACATCCGCACCCTCGCCGGTGAGCAGATCGTATATCGTGGCGCTGTCCTCTTCCATGAGCACGCCCGCGCCGCTGGTGGCGTTGCGCTGCGGATCGATGTCTACCAGCAGCACCTTTTTGCCCAGCACCGCCAGACACGCCGCCAGATTGACCGCCGTGGTTGTCTTGCCGACTCCGCCCTTCTGGTTCGTCACCGCGATGATCCTGCTCATATCCAAACGCCTCCTGCCTGTTTCGGCTTTTGCCCCATTTCATCATCTCATTATAGCCCAAATATCTGCGGCCCACAACCCTTTGCGTTGTTAAAATGTAATACAAATGTACAAATTGAGAAATATACAGCAATTCCCATTTGCGCCTCGCCTTGCAGCAAGCCTACCCCTACTGTAAACGCTGCCGGGCTTCTCTCTTAATACATAGAAGCCGCATTCCCCATATTAAGGGTTCCAAGGGGAATCATTCCCTTGAGCGAGGTCTGGGGCAGCGCCCCAGCGTACCCCCGGCAGCCCCCGGCGTCTCCCCCGCCCCGCAGTTTTTACATTAGCGGCATTGCGCCCCCCGCCGCGCGTCTGCTATACTTCAGAAAAATTTACGCATGCCAGCACAAAGGACGGCGACCCGTTTTGAACATCACCAACGCGCATACCCATATCTTCCCACACGCCATCGCGCTCAAAGCGTCCACGGCCATCGGCCATTTTTACGACGACCTGACCATGTGGGGCGACGGCACCCTCGAAACGCTCAAGCAGAACTGCGCCGATTGCGGCATCACCCGCTGCCTCACCCATTCCGTGGCCACCACCGCCGCGCAGGTCACCAAAATAAACGATTTCATCGCCGCATCCGTCGCCCAGTCCAGCGGCCTGCTCGTAGGCTTTGCCACCATGCATCCCGATTTTGAGGATATGGCCGGCGAACTCGACCGCGCAAAGGAACTGGGCCTCGTGGGCGTAAAGCTGCACCCGGATATGCAGCGCTTCGCCATCGACGACCCGCGCGCCATGCGCCTGTACGAGCTGATGTGCCAGCGCAGCATGCCCCTCGTCGCCCATACCGGAGACCGCCGCTACGATTTTTCCAACCCGGACCGCACCGCCCGCGTCTGCCGCGCCTTTCCGGAACTGAAGATCCAGGCCGCGCATTTCGGCGGCTATTCCTGCTGGGAAGACGCCATGGAAAAACTCGAAGGCCTCGGCCTGTATACCGATACCTCCTCCTCCTTTTTCGAAATTGACGATGCGCTTGCCCTTCGCCTCATCCGCTTCTTCGGCGCGGACCACGTCATGTTCGGCTCGGACTACCCCATGTGGAACGCCAAGGACGAGCTGGAAAGACTTAATGACCTCCCGCTGAACGAAGACGAGCGCCGCCTCATCCTCAGCGATACGGCCGACCGCTTCCTCGATCCTGCCGTCCGCTGAATGAACGCCTGTTCAACCCCCGGCTGCATCCCGCCGCCGGGGCTCTTTTTTGCGCCAGCGCCCTCTATTGTTAAGCCGTTTTGAATCAAACCCACCGTGCAAATTCGCAAATTGCATATGAATTGTGCGCCTACGACGGATTTTTGCAGGATACATATTCTTGCTCCAGCAGATAATATGCTCAATTTAACATTTTTAACATAAATTTGATGGACGCGAGGCCCCCTTTGCCATACAATACATTATGCACGAAGAAAATTCGTTTCCTGCAAAAACAGCGGCATTCGGCCGCATCCGAAAGGCCCGGTGATATTTCTTGGCGCTTACGATTTCAAAAAGGACTGCCCGAATCGCTCCCTCCGTCACGCTCGGCATTGACGCGCGCGTGAAGGAAATGAAAGCCCTTGGCCTGGACGTCATCGGCTTTGGCGTGGGCGAGCCCGATCTTGGCACGCCGGAATACATCCGCTCGGCCGCGCACCATGCCATCGATAACGGCATGACGCGCTACACCCCTGTCGCGGGCACTTTGCAGCTGCGCGAGGAGATCTGCCGCAAGCTCGCGCGCGACAACGGCCTGTGGTATACGCCCGATCAGATCGTGGTCACCGCCGGCGCGAAGCAAGCGCTGTACAATTCCCTCGCTTCCATAATCGATCCCGGCGACGAGGTGCTCATCCCCTCCCCCTGCTGGGTCTCCTACCCCGAAATGGTGCGCATGGTGGACGGCGAGCCCGTCATGGTGCAGGGCAGCGAGGAAAACGGCTTCCTCGTCGACGCCGATGCAATGCGCCCCTATATCACCGAAAAAACCAAGGCGATCATGCTCAACAGCCCGAACAACCCCAACGGCTGCGTCTGGCCGCGCGAAATGCTCGAGGGCATCGCCGAGCTGGCCAAAGAGCACGACCTGTACATTATTTCCGACGAGATCTACGAAAAGCTGATCTACGATGGCAACGAGCACGTCTCCATCGCCTCCATCAGCACCGATGCACAGGATCGCACCATCGTCATCAACGGCGTATCCAAAACCTACGCCATGACCGGCTGGCGTATCGGCTATGCCGCCGCGCCGCGCCCCGTGGCCAAGGCTATGGTCGCTTTCCAGGGCCATTCCACATCCAACGCCAATTCCATCGCCCAGCACGCTGCAGCCGTCGCACTCACCAGCGGCGGAAAGTTCGTCGAGCTGATGCGCCGCGAGTATTCCGAGCGCCGCCTGCTGATGCATAACCTGCTCAACGATATCCCCGGCCTCTCCTGCGAGCTGCCCAAGGGCGCGTTCTATATGATGCTCAACCTTTCCGGTATGATGGGTCGCAAGTACCTCGGCCGCGAGATCAAGTCTTCCATGGAATTTGCCGACGCCCTGCTCGAATCGCAGCGCGTGGCCATCGTTCCCGGCAACGCATTCGGCGCAGATATGCATGCCCGCCTCTCCTATGCCGTCTCGCGCGATTCCATCACCCGCGGCATCGCCCGCATCGCCGCGTTCGTCGCCGAGCTTGAGTGAGTACACGAAAGGAACGACGGGGGAACCCTTTTCTTCAGGAGAAGAAAAGGGTTCCCCCGTACCCCCTCCGAAAAGAAGCCGATTGGGGCTTCTTTTTTGTTTCCTCTTTTTTCTAAACCGA
>JAFQGN010000289.1 GCA_017398245.1 Clostridia bacterium
ACCCAGCCCATGATCGAAGACTGGGCCAGCGAAAACGAGGCCTGGAAGGATCTTGCCGTGGAACTGCCCGACGGAAGGCGCACCTGGGCGTTCTACGCTTCTCCCCGCACGGCGTTCATGCGCGATGAGAGCCGTACCATCGGCGACGATTGGTATACTCTGCCCGAATTTGAAGCAGAACGCTGCAAAAAGGGCTTTGAGCGCATTCAAGCCGCTTCCGACGATTTCATCGCGCGCCAGGGCTATGTGCGCGAAGGCCGCGTGTATAAGGCCGTGCGCCCGAACGAGGAGCGCGTGGCCATGTTCTGCCACCAGGGCTTCGGCCTGACGTGGATCAGCCATCTGCTGCAGATCCCGCCGCACATTATGTGGACGGCGTTCGATATCACCCACACCGGTGTGACCATCATTGAATGGCGCAATAACGAAGAGGGCATCGTCGTGCCGCAGTGCCTGTGCCTGTCCGATACCGGCCATATCTACAGCGAACACCTGCCCATGCGCTACAATAACCGCATCGAGATCTGATTTTGTGCCAGGTCCTGCTGGGAAGGATGTGTTTTTTCTGCAGGACCGGGCTTACCTGCATCTGGTTGGGAGCGCTTCCCGTCTTTCACGCCTCGCCTTTCGGGGAAGGTGACCCGGCCTTGCGGGAAAGGCGCGCGCCCTTCCTGCAAGCGAACCGGACAGGGCGCGAAAGCGTCCAAACGGAAAACGATAAGGAATTTTTAGCCTGATGAAGAAGTTTTTGTGCCTGCTGTGCCTTGCGCTGGCCGTGTCCTTGGCCGGATGCGTCCGAATCGAAATGCCTGATCCCGCGCCGCAGACGGTCTACGCATCCTTTCCGCCGGTGTATGCCCTCGCCGAGGGCGTGTGCCAGGGCGTGCCGAATATGAGCCTGTACTGTCTTGCGCAGCCGCAGGACGGCTGCCTGCGCTCGTATGCCCTTTCGGACTGGGACGTCGCGCTGATCGGCGGGGCGGACATGCTCATCCTCGGCGGGCGCGGGCTGGAAAGCTTTGAAAGCGCCATCACCGCAGGCAGTATCCCGGTGCTGACGGCCATGGAAAACATGCCCCTTCTGCAAAACGGCGAGGCGCGGGAGGACGACCATTTTTCGGGCGAAAACCCGTGGTACTTTCTTTCGGTCGAGGGCGCGCGCGGCATCTGCAGCGCGATCGCCGGGGGAATGTCCCAGCTCGACCCGGATTTTGCGGATGTTTATGCCGGAAATCTGGATAACATGCTGGCCCGGTTTGATGAATTGCGTAAGGAGACCAATTCGCTCTTGAGCGGCATCGATCTGCCCGGCGCGGTCCTTATGCAGGAAGGCCTTGCGTATTTTGCGGCCGATATGGGGGTAACGGAATATATCGAGATATGCCGGGAAGCCGGAACGGACATGAGTGAAAACGAGCTGGAAGAGGCTCTTGCCGAAATGGAAAAGAGCGGCTATGGACTCGTTCTGATCGAAAAACAGGCCCCGCAGGGGCTTATTGAGGCCTTGGAGCAGGCCGGTTTTGCGGTGTGCCAGGTCGATATACTGACCGGGAGCAATATGCTCTCCGGCGCGGATGCGTATTTTGCCGCCATGCTGGAAAACGCGAGGGCGTTCGCATCTGCGGTGCAAAAATAGTGCTTTGTGGAACGAAAGGGGATACGGACTATGCAGACGGAATATGACGTGATCGTAGCGGGCGGCGGCATCGCGGGCGTAGCGGCGGCTCTGGCCAGCGCGCGCGCGGGCGCGAAAACCCTGCTTCTGGAAAAGGAAAGCGCGCTGGGCGGCCTTGCAACGCTCGGCCTGATCGTGATCTACCTGCCCCTTTGCGACGGACGCGGCACGAAGATGTCCGGCTCCATTGCGGAGGAGCTTTTGCGCATTTCTGTCAAATACGGCCCGGGCGAGATCCCGCCGGCGTGGCTGGACGAGCATTCCACGCCCGAGCAGCGCGCCGAGAAGCGCTACAGGGTGCAGTATGAAGCCTCTCCCATGATGATCGCGTGCGAAGAACTGCTCTTGCAGGAGGGCGTTAAGCTGCTCTACGACGTGCGCCTTTCCGGGGCAGAAACGGAGAATGGCAAGATAACGTCCGTCGCCATCGAAACGAAAAAGGGCCGCATGCTGCTTTCGGCCAAGGCCTTTATCGACGCCAGCGGCGACGCCGACCTGTGCTATTTTGCAAACGAGCCCACTGTGGACGACGATACCAACCGCCGTACTGGCTGGTATATCTCGAATGAGGACAGCGGCAAAACGCAGCTGCATATCCTGTCCGATCCGCTCTGGCAGCCCATTCCGGAGACCAGCCGCCTCTATTCCGGCACCGATCCGGAGGACGTGACCCAGCAGCTCATCGACGGGCGCAAATGGATCCTCAAACATTCGCAGGAGCGTGCAAAGACCAACCCCGGCTCCTATCCGATGATGATCCCCACCATTGCCGGCTTGCGCATGACGCGCAGGCTGGACGCCTTCGCCTTCAGCGAGTTCGGACACGAGGGCGTGTGGTTTGAGGACGCGATCGGTATGATCGGCAACTGGAAATAGGCGGGCCCGCGCTATACCATTCCGTACCGCTGCATCGCGGGCGTGGCGAACGACAATCTCTATGCTGCCGGCCGCGCATGCTCTGCCAGCAAGGACGGCTGGGACCTGACGCGCGTCATCCCCACCTGCGCGGTCACCGGTCAGGCGGCGGGCGCAGCCGCAGCCATGCAGGCGCTTTCGGGCCGCAGGCCTTCCGCAGCCGAGCTGCAGGCGCGTCTGATCGAAGACAGCGTGCCCATGGACAAATCGCTG
>JAFQGN010000290.1 GCA_017398245.1 Clostridia bacterium
TCGATGCCCATGTCGAGGAACCGTCTGGTCTCCTCAAGGTCATCCGACCAGAACACATTACAGATGATCCCGTGCGCGTGCGCCTTGTCGATCATCTCCTGGTTGAAATAGGGCTTGAACAGCTGCACCTTGCTGCAGCCGTGTTCAATCGCCTTGTCAACGATGGTCCATGCATGGTCGCCCGCGCCCTCGCAGCGCGCGATATCCGGCGCCATGCGCATCAGCTGCTCCATCAGCGGCTCGCAGCCGGTCATGAAATAGACGTACTTCTTGCAGTCGTACTGCTCGATCAGGTCAATCACCTTCTGCAGATACTGCTCGTTCCACGGCGTGTGATTGTCCAGCGTCTTGAGATGCACGTTCATGACCACATGGCTGGAAAACTTCTTGAGGATCTCCTCAAACGTGATGATTTTCAGCCCCTTGAACTTTTCGCCGAATTTCGCGCCAAAATCATACTGCAGAAGCTCTGCATACGTCTTTTCGTAGACGAAGCCGGAGCCGTCGGACACGCGGTCGAGCTTGCTGTCGTGGATGGAGACGATCTCGCCGTCTTTGGTCCACCACAGGTCGAACTCGATCTCCTGCGCGCCGAGCGCCACAGCCGCGCCAAAGGCCGGCATGCTGTTTTCGGGCGCAACGGTATTAAAGCCCCTGTGCGCGCACATGCGCGGATAGGGCATGATGGCGTCGTGCCGCACAATGGCGCTTCCGCCGGGGCGATATTTCCACGGCCTGCGCCCCTTTTCGATGTATTCCCAGTGCGCCATGTCCGGGTTGCCGTAGCCGCCGGGCTTGTAGTATTTCTTCATCGGGTCGATCTCGACCGTCGTCATGCCCACTTCGCTGTGCATATTGGCCAGCATCTCTCCATCCGGCGCAACGACCATAGAGCAGCCGCCAAGCTCGCTGTCTTTGCCCATGCTGACCGACGCGCGCACGAGATAGGCGTTGGTATTGTAGGCGAGGAATTTTCCCATCGTCTCCAGTGCGGAATGCATATCACTGCGCTGGTGCGAACAGCCGATGATGATATCCGGCCGCCTGCGCGCAAGAGGCGCGAACGCCTCGTAAAAATAAAAATCGTAGCAGGTCATGAAGCCGTAGCGAATGCCGTCGATCTCCAGAATGGTGGGCTCGGAGTATTCCCAAGTGTACTCGCTGTCCAGCTTCCGCTCGCTGGTCTCGCCGGGCACGAGATGCTGCTTGTCATAAAACCCGGCACTTTCGCCGTTTTTGTCAAACGCCCAAGTGCTGTTGCGAAGGCCGGTCTCCGTATCGCGATAAGCGTTCAAAAATAGCGTGGCAGAGCACCTTTTGGCCGTTTCTGCGGCCTTTTTCATCAGCGGTTCAAGGTATTTTGCACGGCTGGCGAGGGCCATATCGCGCGTCTGAGCAAAGGCAGGCACGTCGGTCGATTCGGGTAGGACGATCAGATCCATGCTCGGGTCGCATTTGTCCATCGCGTCCAGTTCCCATCGGAACAGCTCGTCGGAGCGGCTGTAGTCCCTTGAATATTCAGGCTGAATGATGCATACCTTCATGTATTTTCAACTCCCGTATTCTTGATTCAAGGCCTTCTGCAGAAAACTCTCGCCGTTTCAAAGCTGCAGATTCCTAAACCTTATTATACCACAACTCCACAAATCCGCCCGACTTTTTCCGTGACAGCCGTTATAAAAAACGCAGCTCTGTCAAGGGCCGCCGGAAATACGCCCGTTTTGTCCCGTTTCGGGCGAAAACCTGCGTTTTTTCGCTTGCATTTTCGTGCGTTTTTCGTGCAAAAACGACCATTATCTGCCATTTAAGCAACACGCCCATCCCCATTCGGGCATAAAAATTCGCCCAAAACGCCCCATTTTGGTTTTTTCGGTGCGCTTCGGGCGATCCTGCCGCTCAATCCTGCGAAACGGTGAACAGCGAATAGAAGTATCCCTTTTCGGCCATCAGTTCGCCAAACCGCCCCTGCTCGACGATCCTCCCGTTTTTCAAAACGACGATCCCGTCGTACTGCTCCAGCAGCGCCGCCTCCAGCCTGTGGGTCACTACGATGCGGGTGAGGCCCTGCAGCGCGAGAATCTCGCGGGAGACAGAAAAGGCCGTGGCGGCGTCCAGCGAAGCGGTGGCTTCGTCGATAAGCAGTACGGGCGTGCTGCGCAGAAGGCACCTTGCGATGGAGATGCGCTGCCGCTCGCCGCCGGAAAGCCCCTTTCCGTTTTCGCCGCAGATATAACCCTCTCCCTTTTCGCCGATCAGCGCGCTCAGGCCGCTGAGACGGATGGCCCGCTGTACGTCCTCCTCCGGAAACTCGCGGAACATGGTGATGTTATTGCGGATGGTATCGTTGAAGACGAACACGTTCTGCTGCACCACGGAAACGATATCGAACAGGGATTCCGGCGAAATCTCGCGCAGTTCTTCCCCGTCGATCAGGATGCGGCCTTCGTAATCCTCGCGCGAACCCATCAGCAGGTTCAAAAGCGTGCTCTTGCCGCTGCCGGACGCGCCGACGACGGCATAGCTCTTGCCGGCTGCAAACATGCAGTTCGCATTGCTGAGCACGGGCTTGCCTTCTTCATAGCCAAAGCTGACGTTCTCGACCGTGATCGCCTTCTCCAGCCTAGCAGGAACGGTTTTTCCCGTGCGGGCGGTATTGTTTTCGAGCGCGTCGGCCAGCTTGTCGATCAGCGCGACGGCGGCGCGGCGGTTGGCGATGATGGGCGGAACAGAACGGACGGGGCCGAGGATGTAGTTCATCATCTGCACAAAGGACATCACCATACCCGCGGTCACGCCCATGCCCGTAACGGCCATATACGCGCCGGAAAGAAACACTCCGATCTGTACAATGCCGGTCAGATCCCACGCCAGCACGTTGATCAGCATGGCCGTCCTTTTGCGCTTTGCGCGCGTATCCTCCAACTCCGCGTTCTGCCTGCAGAACATCTCCTGCGCCTGCTGCTCCGCGCGGAAGCTCTTGATGACGGTAAACCCTTCCAGCAGATCGCGCAGGGAGCCGACGAACTGCTCATTCTGGTCGGAAACCTGTTTTTCCGCTTTGGTCAGCGCGCTGCCCGTCAAAACCGAAACGACCAGCGGCAGCATGGACAGCCCCAGCGCAATGCAGGTGAGCAGCGGGCTGTAATACAGCATGAGCGCAAGCGAACCGATGAACGACAGGATCTGCGTGACGAGCTGAAAGACCGGTTCCAGATAGTTCGCCTCGATGGAGTTCATATCGTTTGTCAGCGCGGAAAGATAGCGGCTGGTGTTTTCCCTCTGGAAGGTGCCGATCCCCTTTTCCATGATCCGGCGGAAGGCATGCTCCTTATACCCTCTCAGCGCGCGCCTATAGTACAAAGGCGCGGCCTTTGAGCGGATATAATCCGGGCCGACCATCAGCACGAGCAGACCGATGCTTGCATAGGCGATGCGGATCACGGGCTGCAGATCGGTCCCCGCCGCCGCATCGAAGAGTTCCTTGAGCAGCACCGCCATTGCGATATCGGTCAGAGACGCGCAGACCATGCACAGGGAGATCAGCAGGAACATGCCCCGGTTTCCCCGGTAGAATTCCCTGACCAGCGCGCGTCGGCGGAGTTTGGTTTCGCGGTTTTCCTTTTTCATCTTTCTCCCCTCCTGCCTATAAAACGTACAAAGCGGGCAAAGTGTTGGGCCGGTGTGCGTTTTCATGCCGAAAGTATACGGACGAAAGATGAGAAAGACAAGCAACTAAGATTAGAATCGGATGAGAATGCCGGTTGCAACGGGCGGTTGCGGGCGCAAAAAAAGGCGCATGACAGGGTTGTCATGCGCCTTTTCGCGTGGTTCATCGGGTTATTTAAGAATGAGCGTAATGGCCTTGTACGGCGCGGCATGCAAAAGCACCTTGCCGTTTTCGATGGCGAGCTCCTTGCCCTGCTCTTCGGCCATGTTGGAGGCGAACGCCTTGGCAAAGCCGTTGAGTTCCAGTTCGCATTCGGTGTCGAGGCCGCGGTCTTCGTACAGGCGCAGGACATAGCCCTCGCCGTCGATTTCCTTTTTGAAGGCGGAGAAGCGGATGTTCGCCGCATCCCATGCATAGAGGGGCTTCTCCTGCTTGGGCTGGGGCTTCTGATCGATAGTGCGCACGGCGTGGCTGACCGGCGGGAAGAGGAAGGCTTCCGCCTGCGGCACAAAGGGCAGAGTGTTGTCCTCTTCGGGCGCAAACGGGATGAAGCTCCACTCGATGGTCTGCTCGCCGAGGCACTGCGCGCCCGGCACCGGCACGGCCATGGAAGCGCCGCGCTTTCTCTGCGGCATATTGATGCGGCCCATCAGTTCAAAGCCGCGGATGAGCGTGAAGGCGAGGTTGGTCTCGTTGGAGAGCGGCTCCACATTGGCTTCGTAATCGTACACGCCCTTGAGCGCGACGGCGAGGCCATTGGTTCCATCGGTCAGAGCTGCCCATTCGCGCATGGGCAGCAGCTGCGTAGGCGGCTGATACCATGTTTCGATCTGCTTCGCGCGCTCGACCGGCCTTTCCAGCACGGCCAGCTGCCCCTGCGAAAGCACGGTTTTGGTGATGAGATTGCCCGGCGCATGCAGGCGGATACGATGATCCTTGGCGGTGTTGACAATGGTCATCTTCACGTCCACGCGCGGAAGGCCCTTATAGAGCGAAACGAGGAACTTGACCGGCATATCCACGTGCGTTTTGCTGCGCTCGTCGCCGATCAGCTTTTCCGGAACGGACATGACGCCCTGCATTTCGATCACGGCGCGCACAGGGCCCTGTTCGACGAGTTTTGAAGTAAACACGCACTGGCTGGAAAGCACCACTTCGCCGGGGATCCAGGAGGGGCTGTAATCCCAATCGTCGCCCGCGTCGGCGTCTTCCACAATCAGGTTCTGGCCGAAATAGGTCTTGCCGGTGCGCTTGTCGGTGATATCCAGAAGCGCGCCGCGCACGCTGACGCGGATGAATTCGTTTTCCAGCGTGGTGTCGGTTGCCGATACCACATCCTGTTCTGCACAACCGGAAACGGCCTTGTACTGCTCGACTTTGCCCAGCTCCGGCACGGCCATGAAGAGGACTTTTCGCATTTGCGGGCCGTGGTACATATCGTTGCGGACCTGATTGCGGCCATTGAGCTCCACTTTTTCGCGCGCAAGGATCTGCGTAGGCAGGGTATTGCCCTGCGCATCGCGCACGACGGTGGGCTCGTCGCCGATATTGAGCCAGACTTCCACCGGCTGCGCAAAGTTCGCCTTCGCGCCGGCCCAGACGGCCACCGGCCTGCCTTCGCCCTTTTCCTGCGCGGCGAGATAAGCCAGCGATTCATGGATCACGCCGGAAGCGTTCTGGCGCGCGGCCATGAAGCGGTATTCCATTTCGGTATGCACTTCATCGGTGGAGGAGCCGTGGATGGAATCGTGCGCGGAATTGATGAGCAGATTGCGCCACGCTTCCTTGAGGTAGGCAGGCCTTGCTTTGAACCCGTTCTTGACGGCCAGCGCCTGCAGCGGCTCGGCATAACGTTCCAGAAGCGCCTCGCAGCCAAAGTTCATGCGCTTGAGATAGGAGCGCGTGGAGAGCGCGCCGAGCAGGATGTGCTGCCAGCGGGAGCCGATCAGTTCCATATCGTAGGTGGTCATGCCCGCGTTTTCGGCTTCAAGTCCGGCGCGCATGGCTTCGATATACTCTTCGGCGGTGCCGGAGACGAACTCGATATCCTCGCACAGTTCGTTGGCGATCTTCAATGCTTCATCCAGCCCGATCTGCGGGGGCATATGGTCTCCGCCGGCGACGAGCGGCACGACTCTGCTCGGGTAGCGTTCAGCCCTGCGGCGCACGTTGTCGATCATGCTGTTGGCCACGCGGGTCGGATCGTCGAGGAAGGCCAGTTCGACATGGTGTTCGAAGGAGAGGTAATCCGGATAATACGGAACCTCGCGCGGCTGATGGGTCTCGGCTCGGGAGGATTTGAGATCAAACGCGCCGCCATACCCTTCGCGGAAATGGCTGGTGAGAATGGTGGAGCCGTCCACGCCGCGGTAACGGAATTCATCCGGGTGCCCGCCCTCGACTTCCGGCATGCCGCGCATGAACAAAAGGCTGTCGAGGCCGAAATTGTTCAGGATCTGCGGCAATTGCACCGGGTGGCCGAAATTATCCGGCAGATAGCCCGCCATCATGCGGCGGCCAAAGTGCTCCGCGCCCTTTTTGCCCCAAAGACAATTGCGGATCATGTTCTCCGCGCTGGGCAGCCATTCGTCAAACTGAGTATAGAACGGGCCGACGGCGAGCCTGCCTTCGGCAATGAGGCGGCGCATTTCCTCTTCAGTCTCGGGGGCGACTTCGAGGTATTCCTCCAGCGGATAGACCTGCCCGTCCAGCGTATAGGCCGGGAAGCTGCCCTTTGCGGCGGCGCGCAGGCGGTCCAACGTTTCAACGGTCCAGAAGCGATAAGAGCGCAGGGGCTGGTACCATTCGATATCCAGATGCCCCGCCATGATCAGAAAACCCTTGATCTTCGTCATTTTCCGGCCTCCTCCAGCTTTGCAAAGTTTTCAAGGCACACGGCCAGCGCGCGCCCGGTATGGTAAATGCCTTTCCACGGGTTGCCGAGATTGGCGACGAGCGGCTTGCCGCTGATATCCAGCATCTGCCGGCTTTCGCCGATCTCCATGTTCATGAAACGATCGCGGTTGAACTGCCACACGTTCAGGAATGCCTCGGCCATTTTTTCTTCGCCGAACATGCGCCAGCCGTTCAGAAGGCCGGTCATGGCCTCGAAA
>JAFQGN010000291.1 GCA_017398245.1 Clostridia bacterium
GACGCGAAGCCGACTTCGATCTGCGGAAGCGGCCTTGTCGACGCCATTGCAGAGATGCTGCGCGCAGGTATTCTGGATGAAACCGGGCGCATCGACGAGGATGAGGCAGACGAGATTTGGGAAGACAGGATATTCGATTCTCCTGCAGGGCTTGCGTTCGCTCTGACAGAAGACAAGAGCGTGTATATTTGTCAAAAAGATGTACGAGAAGTACAGCTGGCAAAAGGCGCGATTGCTGCCGGTATTCAGATTTTGATGAAACATACCGGAGTCGGTTATAATCAGATCGAAAAACTGTTCCTTGCCGGAGGGTTTGGAAACTATATCGACGTACATAATGCCTGTGCGATCGGCCTGCTTCCTTCCGAATTGGAGCACTGTGCTATGCAAGTAGGAAATGCAGCAGGAAGCGGAGCAAAGCAGTTGGCAATCAATACCACAGCATGTAGTATGTGCTCTGAGATGGCAAGCAATATGGAGTATATCGAGTTGTCTTCTCAGAGGGAGTTCACAGAACTTTTCTCCGAGAATATGCTGTTTGAAATTTGATACTTTCCGCGAAAACCAGGGTTTGTATCTTGTGATGCAGGCCCTGTTTTTTTGCCTTTTCTACCACATCCGTTCGCAGAATGTAAATATTACAAAAGTTGTATTACAAAGTATTGACAGACTTCGTTCGGTTACTGTATAATAGTGCCAGAACAGACCGACGTTTGTACTTTTATCGGAGGTGCGCACTGTGAAAAAAGGCGATCAGAGGCGACAGGCCATTATCGAAGCAGCAGAACAGCTGTTTTACAAAAACGGATATGAAGGAACAAGCGTGCAGGATGTGCTTGATGTGCTGAAGCTTTCCAAAGGCGGCTTCTATCATCATTTTGATTCCAAGCTGCGTCTGCTTGAGGCGATCTGCGCACAGAAAGTGGAAGCAGCGTGCGTGTATGCACAGCAGGCTCTTGAAGCGGCCGGTGAAAAAGCCATCGATCAGCTAAATGCTCTGCTTTCGCACATGGGTCTTCTGAATCAGGAGAGTCTCGATTTTGTCGGGCTGATCATCCGCGTTGCGTATGCCGGAGAGGGCGCGCTGCTTCGCGACAGCCTGAAGAGAGGATATATCGATCAGCTCATGCCGCTGATGAAGCAGGTTGTGGTAAACGGATTTAAGCAGGGTGAGTTTTTCACGCCGTATCCGGACAGGCTTGCGGAGCTGCTGCTCAATTTGGGCGCTTGCGTGACGGACGAGATCGGATTCGTTCTGGCCTTGGAAAAGGGCAGCCCCGAAAGCACGATCGTGATTCTGGAAAAGCTGAACGCATACAGGCACGCAGTCGAATCTTTACTCGGCGCGCCGTACGGTTCTGTGCAGATGTACGATATGTCCAGACTGATCTCCATTATCAAGGAACTTGACGAACAGGAAAAACGTCTTGAAAGCATAGAGCACTCTGAAATCAGCGCGTGATGCGCAAAGGAGAGTCTTATGCGAAAGAAACATAAGAAAAAGAACAGCGCTCTTGCTGTAAAGCAGAGCGCTATCCTGTTTTTCTGCGCAGTTTTGTGCTGCGCGCTGATCATCGCTGCGATGTATATTGCACGTAATACGATACACGAGGCAACCGTCGAGCCGGCTCCGACGGCAACACCGTTGGCCGAAGACATTCCTTCTGATACGCCGCTCCCATCGGCAGCGCCCAGCACAGCTCCGTCTGCAGAGCCGACGCGAAGCCCCATTGTACTGGAGGAAGCGCCGGCAGATCCTCTGCAAGTACTGCTAGATAATACGCACGGTAAGTTTGAGGGAGAATATGTTGAGCTGCCCCTCACCGGGCTGGTGATCGGCATA
This sequence comes from Clostridia bacterium, assembly GCA_017398245.1. The sequence continues at coordinate 1,844 of JAFQGN010000291.1, forward strand.
GACCCGGGGCATCAGGCCAAGGGGAATTCGGAGCAGGAGCCGGTCTCGCCGGGCAGCACGGAAACAAAGGCGAAAGTATCCAGCGGCACGCAGGGGCGCGCAAGCGGTATACCGGAGTACGTCACAAATCTCGTCGTTTCGCTGCAGCTGCGCGATGCATTGGAGGCGCTCGGGGCACAGGTATATATGTCCAGAACTGAAAACAATGTGGACATATCCAATATCGAACGAGCGCTGATGTTCAATGAAATACACGCCGATGTGGTCCTGCGCATCCACTGCAACGGGTCGACAAATGCTGACGCTGAAGGGATCGGGCTGTATGTTACGAAAAGTGGGCCGATCGCCGAAGAATCGTATGAGATCGCCTCTGTTCTTCTGGACGCAATGGTAAGCGAGACAGGCGCGGAAAAAGACGGCGTGTTCCGCAGAGATACGTATTCAGGGTTGAACTGGTCGGAGGTTCCTTCCATGATCGTTGAAATGGGCTTCATGACGAACCTGGAAGAGGACATGAGGCTACAGGATCCGGAATATCAACAAAAGCTGGTTTCGGGAATGGTAAAGGGGATCGCAAAGTACTATTCGCGCGAAATACCCGTTCAGTAGGTGTACGAGCTTCATTAAATAGAAAGAAACCTACACATCGAAAAGATGCGTAGGTTTCTTTTTACCGAATTTGCGTTATATTGGGCAGCGCCATTTTGATACCGCCGGGAAGAATGGAGAATTCTGTCCTGTCCATATCGCGCAGTTCTCCATCCATATTGATGGTGATCCCCTTAGACGTGAGCACCGCTTTTTTGGCTCGCACGCGCTTTACGATGGGCAAAACATCGTACCAGCCGGGAAGAAAGAGGGGGAGAACCATGCAAATAAACCACTTTGGCAGCGCAGGGACATAGATTATATCGAACAGGCCGTCTGCAGGGTCTGCTTTTCGTGCTACGCGCATTCCGCCGCCATAATACTGTCCGTTTGCAAAGACCATGACGGTGAACTTACCTTCAATCTTCTTTCCGTCAATTTCAAGCACGCCGGAAAACGGCTGATAGTAGCGGATGCCGCGGATGATGCCCAGAAGATAGGGCAAAATGCCGTGGTATTTTTGCTTGTAGGCCTCTGTTTGCCGAAGAACTTCCACATCAAAACCCGAACCGGCAATGTTCATAAACCGGAATTCGTTTGCCGCGCCTGCATCGACCGATACGATAGGGGAATCCAGTTGCAGCTTCAGCGCTTCGATAGGATCCTTCGGCAGTTTCAGCGTGCGTACAAAATCATTTCCGGTGCCGCATGGGACGACATAGAGCACGGTATTTGACCCTGCCAAACCGTTTGACGCCTCAAACAAAGAGCCGTCTCCACCGATGATCACGACGCCTTCGATTCCATCCTCCGCCGCCTTTTGGGTCAGCCGCGCGCAATGCCATCTCTCTTTTGTATACTGGACTTCATATTCTATCTTTCTGCTCTCCAAAAGCGCCCGGACATTTTCCAGAATGGTCTGCGCGCGTCCGGCTCCGGCTTCGGGATTGAGTATAACGCGAAACAAAGCAATGCCCCCTTGCGCAGATAAACAGCGCCATATGTAACCAGTATTAAAAGTATAGCAAAAAAGGGGGCGCTGTGTAAACGCCCTCCACGCATAATTTTCCAGAAATATGCATATCAATCAGAAGTCACGCTCACGGAAATGCGGACGACGATCTCAGCATCAGGAAACCGGGAAAGGTAATCGTAATTGAGCCACGCGGTAATATCCGGGAACGCAGCGGCGGCTCTTTGCGAGAATAGGAACGGATCAACGCGCAGCGACTGGCATTTTTGAATGAGGGAGGCAATATCCGCCTCGATCAAAGAGATCAGGATATCCAAACTGCAATGACTGGCAACGGTGAAAGCAGCGTCGATCTCTATGTGCATTGGGTGTATTTGCGTATCCACATCAATACGCACAGGTCGCGAAGGAGAGAGCACGATGCTCGTGCCTTCGCAATTATAGGCGATATTGAGCGTTTCTCCGCGCAGGTAGTTCATCCATGCCGTTTCCAAAGAGGAAAGCGTGCCCACCATTTCTGACCTGCGAAACAGAGCCGTGCCAGAATACTCGTTTGCGCTGCCTCCGTCTCTGGGCAGCGCGCCGGGCAGTGCATCTCCCGCGCGCCCCTGCGGCGTCAGTGTTGTATGTATGCCGTCCGCTGTTGAGCCGAGGATCGCAATTGGGGAACCGTAGATCGAATGCATATCGTAGTAAAAATCCGAAAAGTGTGTGTCCGGTATACCGCCTTCTGCGGTAAAATTTTGCATGCTGGTCAGCAAAACGCTGGAAAGGCGCGCGCCGAACACCGAATCGTTCATTGCTTTCAGCATATCCTTCGCAGGACAAATACTGACAATACAATATGCCGCATTATACAGCCGGTGTGTCAGAAACATATCGGAGACCAGGTCGCGCAGGATCTCGCTTTGTGCAAGCTCCTGTGAGAAGACGACTGTTTTCAGCTGCGCAAAATTCAGCGTGAGCGGGACGGAGGCGCGGAGGATGCCCACCGCTTCGGCGAAACTGTGCGCAGTCGCAGAGCAGACTGTGTACTGGCTGGAGGAGCTCTGCCCCGGCGCATGCAAACTGGGCAGGAGCACGCTCAGTTCGATCCCGCCGTTATCCGCCGCATCGATCGCCAAGGAGATCGCGATCGCCTGGTTCTCGGGCTGATCCGTCTGTGTGCAGCCGCACAGAAAAATACACAAAAGCAGCGCAAACAGCTTACCTTTTCGCATACCCGCTCCTCCTTTTCCATCGTTTTGTCTGCAGATATAAAAGCAGCAGGACAAGAGTGATCACGACTACATTAGAGAATACCAGCAGATCCTCGCCATGTTTCCAGAACATGCGGACCGGCGTCCACAGAAGGCACAAAACCGCGCTGATGCACGCGCAAAACAGCAAAGACCTAGCCGGAAAGAGCAGTTTCAGCGCAGTGGACGTGCAAAACATGGAATAGACCGCCGTGATCAGAAGCATGGCATACCAACTGAGGAGCGATGGGAAATGCACGCTCGTGTTCCTGCCCCCGCCGGTCAGCAGGCGTTCCATGGCAAAACTGCGGATATGCGGGGCATCGGGCATATTGGGGGTGAGCATTCCATAGCAAAGAAGAAACAGGACCGCAGCCAGAGTTGCTTCCGGGAGACAGCGGCAGATTTTTCTGCGGATCTGCGCTTCCGCCGTTCCTGCGTCTTCCTGCAAAAACAGCCAGATTCCTGCCGGATACAGCGCGGCATAGCCCCCGCAAAGCGCCGAGCCGCGAGCGATAGGAGCGATGCCTGTGCCCAAGACCGGCGTGAGCCAGATCGGGTGCATTTGATCGATCTGCCAGACCAGCGCAAGCAGAAGCATGCCGATGATCGGCGCGCGCAGACCTCGTGCAAGCCCGCCGCAGGCATTTGCGCCGCGCGAGGAAATGATCGTGACCGTTACAAGCGCCGGAATGTATAGGACATACAGGCTCTCTTCTGCAAAGCTGGTATACGACGGGCTCTCGGCCAGTGCAAATACCCAGGAAGATGCATCGAATGAAAAGAAGGGGATCAGAATCAGGCAGACTGCTTTTTTCAGCCAGCCTGCTTTTTGATCATGTTTGATCTCGTTTCTTGTGATCGCCTGAAGCAAGAACAGCGCAGGCAGGCAGGCCAGAAAGCCGCCTATGGCCTCGATCCAGCCGGCATTCCCAGTATTTTGCAGGTATACTGCGGCAGAATAGATCATACGGATCGCATAGGAAATACCGGCGAGCAGGATCAGAGAGCGTTGCTTGGCAATACGATCGGCTGTCGTTTCAGGAATAGCGTTCAAGTTTTCTCCTTTCCGCCGCACAATGGGCCGAACCTGATCGGAAAGCGCAGGATCAGATCGTGATTATTAGGCTTCCAATGCGCACCGGGCGAAAAGAACAGCTGCCCATAATATCGCATGCCGC
>JAFQGN010000292.1 GCA_017398245.1 Clostridia bacterium
GCTTGGATCATGATGCAGATTCCTTTCAGGCGGTGAGATAAGAAACAAGCAATTTCAGGGTGTTTTCCACGCCGTCCTTGTGGCTGCGCTCATAGCCGTGGGAGGCGTACACGCCGGCGCCGATCAGGCCGTGCCTGATATCAAAGCCGGCCTTCAGGGTGGTGGCCACATCGGAACTGTAATGGGGATATACGTCCACAGCGTAGCTTGCGCCTGCGCGCTCGGCGGCTTCCGCCAGCTTGATTACGATTTCCCGGTTGAAGGGGCCGCTGGAATCCTTGGCGCAGATGGAAACCATGCGCTCGGTGCATTCCAGCCCCTCGCCCACGCAGCCCATATCCACGACGAGGGCCTCGGTTACGCCCGCAGGCACGGATGCGCAGCCGCCGTGGCCAACTTCTTCATATACGGTGATGTGGGCGTAAGTGCGGCGGGGTAGATTGATCTTGTTCTCCTGAATGTACTTTCCGAGGCCCAAGAGGATGCCCACGGAGAGCTTATCATCCAGGAAGCGGCTCTTGATGTAGCCGGATTCGGTGACGCGGGTGCGAGGATCGAAGCAGACGTAATCGCCCGCATGGACGCCCAGGGCCAGCACATCCTCCCGGGAGGATACATCCTCATCCAGCACAAATTCCATCTTGTCCCAGCCGCGCTTAATATCATTGTATTCGCCGTTTACATGAAGGGATGCATCGATCAGCTGCAGCGTTCCTTCGTACTTCTTGCCGGAACGGGTGAGCAGGATTGCATTTTCGGCTTCGGCATTGTTGGCGTTCATGCCGCCGATGTTGGTGAGCCGCAGCCGGCCGTTCGCCTTGATTTCGGCTGCCATGGCGCCCAGGGTATCGGTATGGGCTTCCAGAAAGATGGCGTTTGCATCATCCCTGCCGCCGAAATCCACCAGCAGACCGCCCTTCACGGTGATTTCCGTGCCGAAGCCCAGGGAGGAGAATTCCTCCTTGAGCCAGGCGATGGCTTCCGCCGTACAGCCGCTGGGGCTGGGAATGTTCAGCAGTTCACAGGTCTTCCGGACTGCAAATTCGGTGTAATTCTTCATGCTTCGTAGGCTTCCTTGATCATGGCGAAGAGGGGTTCATCCTTGGAAAGATCCATGTAGTGCTCGATCACATAATCGACGCCCTTTTCCTTCAGGGCTTCCTGCACTTCGGGAGCGGTGGGGTCGCCGGGCATGGCAAACTTCAGGCCTGCCACGATGCCGCGCACGATGGGGCTGGGATCGATGCCCTGCTCCATGGCAAAGAGGGCTGCGCCCACGATACGGTCGTTCTTGCGCAGCTTGCGCACGGGATCGGCGCCCACGCGGGAGACGGTGTCCATCAGGGCCTTGTTCTGGAAGCGGAAGAGCAGGTCTACCACGTTGTTTTCTACGTTTTCGCGGATCTCTTCGCCGAACTTCTTGATCAGGGCCTGGGCGCTGCAGTTCATGGCAGCCTTGGCGGTTTCATAGATCTCCGGATCGGCAATGGCCTGCCAGATGTATTCATAGCCCTTCTGGAAGCCCAGCCAGGCGCAGGTGGCATGGCCGCCATTGTGCAGGAAGAGCTTGCGCTTGATGTAGAATTCAAAGGGCGCATAGGGGATGAGGCCGGTGAGCTCCGGAATTTCGCCACGGAAGGAATCCTTGTCCACGGGCAGCTCGCAGTAGGGCTCCACGCAGATCAGCAGGGGATCCTGCTCGCGCATTTCGGGGGTGAGCGGGGGCACCATGCGGCCGATGGAGGCTTCCACCAGGCCCAGGTTCTTGTCCGCCCATGCCTTCTGCTCGTCGTTCAGACATTCGTAGATCCAGCCGCGCATCAGGATATCGGCTTCCAGCTGGTTTTCGCACAGGATGATGTCCAGGGGCTTGCCGCTGCGCTCCATGCGGGCGACCACGCCCTTGGCGATGACGGGGGCGATGCGGGGCAGGATGTTTACGCCCACGGCGGTGGCCATGATATCGCAGGTGACGATTTCGTCGATGGCCTGCTCGGTGGTGGAATTGACGGCACGCACGGGCTTGACGGTGGTATTGACGGTTTCGGCGTTGGAGACGATGCGCACGGTGTATTCACCGCGGCGGTTCATTTCGTCGATGAGGCCCTGCATGATGTCCAGGAACACAACTTCGTAGCCGGAATCTGCAAATACCTTGCCGATGAAGCCGCGGCCGATGTTGCCGCCGCCGTACATGATCGCTTTTTTCATGGGAAAGACCCTTCTTTCTGCAAAATTATACGAATAAATTATAGCATAGTTGGACGGAGATGGAAAGCGGATAACGAAAGAAAAGCAAAACTATCGTGAGGATTTAAAAGAAAGGGCGTCCGGTGCGGGGCCGGACGCCTGGGAAAATTGCAATGTTTTATCGCTTGGTGCCGAGGAAGAACAGGGCGATGACGCCGGGGCCTGCGTGGGCACCGATGACCGGGCCGACGTAGTTGATGATGACATCCTTGACCGCCCATTCTTCGCGGACACGGGCTGCGAGATATTCGGCCTCCTCGATGCAGTCGCCGTGCGAGATGAACACGGTCTGCCCATCGGGATTGACGACGCTCTCGCGCATCTTTTCGAGCATGCGCTTGATGGAGGTCTTTCTGCCGCGCACCTTTTCCATGAAGATGAGGTGTCCTTCATCATCCATGTGCAGAACGGGCTTGATGGAGAGCATCGTACCGAGAACGGCGCTCGTTGCGCTCACGCGGCCGCCGCGGCGCAGATGGTTGAGATCGTCCACGGTGAACCAGTGCGCCACATGGAGCTTCGTTTCCTCCGCAAAATCGCGCGCCTGCTCAACGGTTGCACCTGCGCGCTTTTTCTCCACGGTCAGATAGATCAAAAGCCCCTGACCGAGCGATGCGGCGAGGGTGTCGACGCAATAGATCTTGCGCTCGGGGTACTTCTCCCGCATCTGTTCCGCGGCGATGCAGCCCGCGTTGTACGTGCCGGAAAGACCCGAGGAAAAGCCGAGATAGAGGATATCCTCGCCCGCTGCCAGAATGGGGTCCATGACCTGCAAAAACGCATCGACGTTTGCCGCGGATGTTTTGGAAGGTTTCCCCGCGCGCAGCGCATCGTAGCAGTCGCGGAAGGTGATCTCGCGCTCATCGAGATAGTTTGCATACGTATCCTCGCCGATGGTGACGGAGAGGGGCAAAACGGTCAGCTCCAGCGACGCGGCGAGCGCGGGCGTCAGGTCGCAGGAGGAATCGGTCAGAATGCGGTAGTTGTTCATGGCTGCCTCTATATAAAAAATAGGATGTGTTAACACTGTTAACGCATCCTATTGTAAACAGCCGTTTACATTTTGTCAATCGAATCGCGCGATATGACACAGAATTTCCCCATTTACGGCAGATCAAACTCGCGGTCGATCAGATAGCGCACGTTCTGCATGTTCTCCTCCGTCACGGGAAGCTGTCCGTTGTCCATCATCAGCGCGGCGCCGTAGATGATCGAGCGGATGACGAACGTCTTTCTGACCGCGATCGATTCCTCCATCTGCACGCTCTCACAGTAGGCGCGGATGCGCTCGGCGGACAGCGGGCTCAATGCGGATTTCTCCTTGAGCAATTCCGCGTCCATATCGCTCTCGTGCAGCATGACGATCGAGCGAAAATGCGGGTTGTCCATCAAAAAGCGGATGTAGGCAACGCTGATCTCGGTGAGCTGGCGGCGCGGGTCATCGGGAAATTCGCGCAAAATCTCCTGCTGATGGGTATGCCACTGCCCGTTGATATATCGCACGATGGCGAGCAGAAAATCGTTGAGATCGGCAAAGTGCTTGTACGGTGCGGCGCAGGACACGTCGCATGCCTTGGCAACGCGGCGCAGAGAAAAGCCGCGCACGCCGTTCGCTTCGATCTCGCGGATGCCTGCAAGGATCAGTTCTTCTTTCAGATTGTGTTGCTCCTGCTTCATACCGCATAGTATAGCACGGATATTCGGCAATCGGCA
>JAFQGN010000293.1 GCA_017398245.1 Clostridia bacterium
GGGCGCCGGGGCCGACGGCCGCGGCGCTGCGGGGTGCAGGGGCGCAGCCCCTGCCTTATCTCAGCGCTGTGCGTGCGGGCAGCCGGGACAGCAGCCCGCGCAGCCTTCCTGCGCAGGGGCGGCCTTTTCCGAAGAGCCGCCGAACACGCCCGCGCCGTCGTACACGCGCTCTACCGGCGCGCCGCACTGTTCGCACACGGCCTCGCCAAGCTTGGAAAATGACGTGAGCTTTTCGAACTTATGTCCGCATTCCTTGCACTGCAGAAGATACAGCGGCATACGTTACACACTCCTTTTACACAGGCATGCCAAAACACGGGCAGACCCGCTCGGTTCTATTATACCCAATATTTTCCCGGCAATCAAGCACCGCAGATGAATAACGGGAATTTCACGCATCTGCAGAGGGATTTTACGCCGGGCTGCAGCGGGATTTAGCATCAGACTGCAGCAGACTCAAAACAGAAACGGCCCCGAAAGCGCTTTTTCTCAGCGTTTTCGGGGCCGCGCAGGTCAGTAGAGTTCCTCCAGATACACATGCGCGCCGAGCTGATCCATCCAGCTGTCCAGCGCGGCGGCGTACGCCTGCGATTCCAGCTGGTAGACGACCGATTCGGCCACATAATCGCGCACCTGTTCGTAAGGCACGGGGCCGGCGGCCAGATCGGCATTATAAAAGAGAATATGGATGCCGTCGGCCATGCGCACGGGGCCGGAGATCTGCCCGGGTTCGGTCAGCGCCATGGCCGCTTCGGTAAAGGCCGGAGCCCAGAGCTGCGCGCCTGCGCACACATAGTACGCGCCGGAGGCCCCTTCTTCGGCAAGAACCCAATCGTCGCTGTATTCCATTTCGACATCGGCAAAGGGTTTGCCGGAATCGAGCTGGTTAAGGATCTCGGTCACGCGAGGGCTGAGCTGGGTATAGAGCGCGTCCAGATCGGCGGCGACGTCGGCCCCCTGCGCGGCTGCATCGGCAAGGAAAGCGTATTCCGTGGTCTGATCGTCATCGAAGCGGACGACGATCTGCCGGATCTCGCGCACGCCCTCGGGCACGCACAGGTAGGGCATTCCATAGTAGGCGGTGGAGAGGAAGCTGTCGGGATAGGCGGCGTAGAGGGCCTGCTCGTCCTGCAGCATGGTCTCATATGCGGCGCGGATCTCCTCCTCGCCCGCGCTGACGCCCTCGAGCGCCCATGCGCGCAGCTTTTCATCGGCCAGCGCGCTGACGGCCTGCTGGGTATAATCCTCCAGAGACATATCGATGGAGACGAGGTAGGCGTGGGCGAGCTCGTGCAGCTCGTCATCGGTCATGGCGCCGTCATCGAGCATGAGGGCGAAGTATTCGACATAGCTCTCGTACTCTTCGCCCGCTTTTGCGGTCGCCTCGTCGATCTCCTGCTGGGTGTGGGCATCGAAGCCCATTTTCTGCTGCATGAGCATCTCGGCGTGCTCCTCGAGCATGCGCAGGGCGAGCTCATGGCGCAGATCAAAGGCGAGCTGCGCGTCATCGGCGGCGTAATCGCCGTAGGAGGCATCGTAGGCCGCATCCAATTCGGCGCGGGTGATCTGCACGCCGCCGATCTCAGCCACGACGGCGGAACCCTGCGCAAGGACGGGCACGGCGAGGGTGAGCAAGCAGAGCAGCAGGGCGATCGTTTTGTTCAGCATCGGTCATTTCCTCCGGTGATTCGTTTCAGAATTCTATGCATAGTATAGCACATCCGGCGCGGGCGCGTCATCCCGCTTATTGAAGGCGGGCGCGAGTTGTGGTATTATTTTCCTATACATTTGCACTTTTCGAAAGGCAGGGTTCATGCATATGAAAACGATCCGCTACGCCGTGATCGGCTGGGGCTTTATGGGACGCACGCATGCGCAGGCTGCGCGGGGCGTGCCGCTGTATTATAAGGATCTGGATTTCAGACCGGAGCTGAGCGCGGTTTGTTCCCGCAGGCAGAGTTCGGTGGACGACGCACGCAGCGCGTTCGATTTCAAAAAGAGCACGCTGGACTGGCATGATATTATAAACGACCCGGAGATCGACGCGGTTTCGATCTGCACGCCCAACGCGATGCACGAGGAGATCGCCATCGAGGCGCTGAAGGCCGGGAAGCATGTGTATGTGGACAAGCCGCTGGCGGACAATTACGAAAGCGCAAAGCGCATTGCCGAGGCGGCGGCGCAGAGCAAGGGAAAATCCATGATCGTGTTCAACGACCGCTTCTTCCCCTCCACGCTGCGGGCAAAGCAGATCGCCGAGGAAGGGAAGCTGGGCGAGATCACCGGGTTTTCGTGCAGATATCTGCATTCCGGATCGCTCGACGCGAACAAGCCCGCCGGATGGAAGCAGCTGGCCGAGGGCGGCGTGCTCAACGATCTGGCCGTGCATGCGCTGGACCTGATCACGTGGATGATCGGCTGGCCGAAGGCCGTGTTCTGCGCCACGAACCGGCTGTACGACAGGCGGCCCCTGCCCGGCGGCGGAATGGCCGAGGGCGCGCAGATCGCCGAGGACCACGCGGTGATGACCCTGCGTATGGAAAACGGCGCCATCGGCACCGTGGAGGCGAGCAAGATCGCCACCGGCTCCAACGACGAGATGTTCCTCGAGATCACCGGCACGAAGGGCGCGATCCGCTGGAACCTGATGGAGCCGGACTGGCTGTGGTTCTACGACAACACGCTGCCCGAAGGCATGTACGGCGGCATGAAGGGCTTTGTGCGCATCGAATGCGTGGCGCGCTACCCTGCCCCCGGCGGATCGTTCCTGCCCAGCAAGAACACCATCGGCTGGGACAGGGGGCATATGCACTGCATGTACACCTTCCTGGAA
>JAFQGN010000294.1 GCA_017398245.1 Clostridia bacterium
CGCGAGGGCTTCCTGCGCGATGCGGCTGAGCTTTGCGCCCGCCTGCGCGCGGATGAGCGTGCCTTCGCGCTCGATGCGCGCAAAATGCTCGCCCACGGCAATGACAAGCCCGCGCACGCCCGCGCTGGGCACGATGAGGTTCGTACCTGCGCCGATGATATACGTGGGCAAGCCCTCTTCTTTGCCGATGGCGATGGCAACGGCAAGCTCCTGCGCGGTAGCGGGCTGGAAGAGCACGTCCGCCGGGCCGCCTGCGCGGAAGCTGACGTGCCTGTCCATCGGTTCGTTTGCAAACGTGCGTTCCGGCGCGAGGGCGCGCAGGGAACGCAGAGCATTTTCTGTCATATTGCCTCCATTGGGGAAACGGTATTAGGGAAAGCCCCGTACAGGGCTAAATATATTCTGCAAAAAACGATCGTATCTCTCGGGAAGCGGCGGCAGAGGGAATGCATCCCCTTTGCCGCTGCGATTTTCAGCGAAAGAGCTTATCCGCGTGCGGGCGCAGCGCCCTTTGCGTGCAGAAGCCGAGCACGCCGCAGGAGATGAACTCGCCAATGCCCACGGTGAGCATCAGATAGGGGATGGAATCCGGCACGCCATAGACGCGCGAGAGCACGAACGGCACGATCAGCGTATTGCTGAGGATGGGCGGCAGCGTGGCCAGCACGGGCCTGTTCCGAAGAGCGCGGGTGCCGATGGCGCCCAGAAACGTTGCCAGAGTTCCGAAGATCACATCCCACGGGGCGCAGCCCGTCATGAGATTGGCCAGCAGACAGCCGGCCGTCAGCCCGGGCACGGCGGCCTGGGTAAACACGGGCAGAATGGTGAGCGCTTCGGAAATGCGCACCTGGATGACGCCGCTGGCAAGCCCGAGAACGCTTGCGAGCAGAGTCAGCGCGACGTAGAGCGCGGCGATGATGGCCGCACGGGTCCAGTACCGGGTAGAGTTACGCATGGGGTACCACTCCTTTAGTTTTGTTTTAGGTGAGGAAGGTCTCGAACTCACCGGCGCGAAAACGCGCTGGGGCATAGTATACCACAGCATTGTTACGGGAGATAGCAGGGGCCTGCATTGTCGGCCTTTCGCTTTTTCATGCATACGCACGCTCAAAGAAAGGCGTTTTTCTGTATCCGGCAGGCGCACATCCGCTTTGATCGGCATAAACCCATGGAGGGTTCCCCTCGGCAGTTTCGCAAAGGCGGCCTTTCTAAATGGCGCGCAGCAAAGGTCTGAGCGATCAAGGCGCGGGCACTTGAAAGAATGCGAAAAAAATTGTATCATATTATGATAGGGGAGAAATACGCTCTCCTGCATGCGAAAGAGCTCCCGGAGGAGAGAGAGATTGAAACACGCCCGCAAAAAGACGTTCCGCTTTCCGGTTTTTTTGACGATGCTGGCCGTGGCGGCCCTTGTGCTGCTCGCGCCGTCGTCGGGCCCGGTGGAAAGCGTATCCGATATGCTCAGCACGCCCTCGCCCACCCCGGTTCCCACGGCGACGCCCGTGCCGACGCCTTCCCCCACCCTTGCGCCGACAAAAACGCCTGAGCCAACAAAAACGCCTGAGCCAACAAAAACGCCTGAGCCAACAAAAACGCCTGAGCCAACAAAAACGCCTGAGCCGACGGCTGCGCCGGTGCAGACGATTATCCCGGTGCAGACCGCCGCTGCGACAGCGCAGCCGCAGATTTTGCCCACGGCTTCTCCCGAGCCACAGACGCCCGTCTTCCCCGGCGAAGAATTTGACCCGCGTGGAGACGGAAGCATGGTCAAAACCCTTCCCATGGACGATTTTTCCGGCGGAAGCGCGCCTTTGGAGAGCGGCTACAGCGAGGACAGGCGCGTGTACAGTGACGATACCATCACGGTGGTCACCTATCAGGAAAAGCACGAGGGCACGATCTATTCCGTGGCCGAGGTGACGATCGAACACGCGAGCCAGCTGCGCACGGCCATCGCAGGCACGGTCTCTTCGCCCGCGCGCAGCAAGATGATCAAGCTGGCGCACAGGGTGAACGCCATCGTGGCCATCGACGGCGATTATTATGCCGACCGCAAGGGCGCGTATGCCGTGCGGCAGGGGCAGCTGCTTTCCGATTCGTTCGAAAGCGACCTAGATCTTCTGGTGATCGATTATGATGGAAACTTCCACTGCATCCTCGCAGCCGAAAAGGAGCAGGCCATTGCAGATCTACAGGGACAGATCTACCAGTGCATCAGCTTTGGGCCCGTGCTCATCCGCGACGGAGATCGGATCGAATACCCGGCGGATTATCAGTTCGGGCTGGATTATTTAAACCCGCGCGCGGGCATCGGCCAAATGGGCGAGCGGAAATACATGCTGGTGGTCGCATCCGGCAGGCTGCAAAACAGCATGGCGATCACGGCCTCCAAGCTGCAGGATTTCATGCTGGCCAAGGGCTGCGTGCAGGCCTATAATGTGGACGGCGGCGCTTCGGCCGAGCTGGTGTTCGACGGCGAAAGCTACAGCCCGCTCACGCCCAGCGGAGAGCGCGGCCTGTACGATATCATCTATTTCGCATCGGCGGCAGAGGAGGCGGCGCAATGAACGAAAACATCCTGTTTCGGTTCGGGCCGCTCAGCCTGACGCGCTTCGGGCTGTGGATCGGCCTGGGGGCTCTTTTATGGATGGGTTCCGCTGGGATGATGCGCGCATGGAAGTACAGAAAGATGCCTGCGGGCACGGTTTGGTTCGCTGCGTTCTGCATGATCGCGCTGGGCGCGGTATGCTCGCGCGCTTTGTACTGCGCGGTGAATTTTGACCGGTATGCGGCCGATTCCCTTTTCAGAATGTGGGAGGGCGGCATGAGCATGTGCGGCGCGCTGCTGGGTGCGTTCGCAGGGCTGTGGCTGGCTTCCGGCATTGCAAAGGTGAAGATCGGCCGGCTGGCGAACTGCTTCGGCCCGGGCATCGGCCTGTTCGGCGCGTGCGCTGTGATGGCGCAGAGGGCCATCGGCGAGGGCTGGGGCAAGGTGGCGGAGGCCGCATGGGTGGGCGAAAGCCTGCTGGGCGTCGTCGACCTGTACGGAGACATCCGCTATGCCGTGTTCCGGGTGGAGCTGATCGGCTGCGCGCTTACGTTTCTGGCCGGCCTTCTGCCCCTGCTGCGCAGGCGGCCCGCGCGCTTTTCGGCGTTCGGATGGGGCTGGGACGTGTACGCGGCCATGCGCATCGTAACGGCGAGCATGCGCGAAGGCGCGATATTGCGCGTGGAGTATTTCCGCATCGAGCAGATCGCCGGGGTTGCAATCCTGCTTATCATCGCGCTGTGCCGCCTTGCGTGCGATCTGCGCGCGGGAGCGGGCGCGAAGCGCTGGATCCCATTTATCCTGTTATTGATCGGCGCGGGAATCTGCGTATGGATGGAATTTGCAGTGGACCGCGAGGGATATCTGGAAGAAAAATACGCGCTGATGGCCTTCGGCGCGCTGCTGTGCCTGCTAGGCGCCCTGCCGCGGAGGGAGAAACGTCAGGGGCTCCGCCCCCGAACCCCGCTTGGGGGAATGATTCCCCCAAGACCCCTCAATTAGGAGAGGAACTTGGGCGCATCTCGCCGGGCGCATGACCGACGGGAAAACACAAAAGCATCACCCGCATTATTTCTTTTTTGGGGAAGGATTCTTTATTCCAATAGAAAGCCCTCTCCGCAACGACCTATCTCCCCCGTATAAAGGAGGTACCCCATGCTTCTGAAGCCTGTATTTGCAAAGGCAGAGCGTCCGCACGGCGCGAAAGCGGACGGCCTGTATATTCTGGACGATATCCGCGATGCGCTGCCGCGGCTGATCGAACAATACGCCGGGAAAGTGCAGACGGTGTATATCGACCCGCCGTTCGCCTCGGGCCAGACCTACCGCATGCGCGTTTGCGCGGGCGAGGCGGACTGGAAAAAGGGCGTGGGCTCCCTCGTGCAGGAGGCCTACACCGATCCTTCCGATATGGACGCGGCCGAGGCCTTGCTGCGCCGGTTCATTGAAGGCGCGAAGGAGCTGCTGTGCGAAAACGGCCTGATCTTTGTGCATGTGGACTGGCGTCTGTCCGGCCGCACGCGCCGTCTGCTGGACGAGCTGTTCGGCGAGGATCACATCCTCAACGAGATCATCTGGTCGTATCAGACCGGCGGGCGGGCCAAGAAATATTTCAGCCGCAAGCACGACAGCATATTTCTGTACCGCAAGGGCGAGGAATATACTTTCCATATCGAGAACGTTTCCGTAAAGCGCGAAGGCGCGCGCCGCAACCATATGCGCCGGCAGGTGGACGCGGACGGGCGCACCTACCGCACGATCAAATCCGGCGGAAAGATATACACCTATTACGACGACGAGCCGGCCTATCCGGGCGATGTATGGGACGATCTGCAGATGCAGCAGAAGGATCCGCAGCGCACGGGCTACGACACGCAAAAGCCTTTGCGGCTTCTGGAGCGCGTGATTCTGTGTTCCACCGAAGAGGGCGACCTTGTGGCCGATCTGTGCTCGGGTTCGGGTACGACGTTGGAGGCCGCATGGCGCAGCGGAAGGCGCTTTATCGGCGTGGACAAGAGCCCCATGGCCCTGCTGGCCACGCGCAGGCGCATGTCCGGCGCGCTGACTGAGACCGAGATGGAGCCCGATATGGACGCGCCTGAGCTGGAATGCAGGCTCGTCGCGCAGGGCATCAGCGATATCGAGGTGCGCATCGAAGGCCTTGCGCAAAAGGAAGGCGATCAGGTACAGGGGCTCGACCGCATCGACGGCTGGGCCGTGGGCTATCTGCGCGGCGATGTGTTCGAGACCGTTGGGCAGATGCAGCGCACGCGCGTGAAGCCGGGCATCGAGCTGCGCATGGCCGTGCCGGTGCTGGAAGGCGAACTCGCCGTGCGCATCAACGATGTGTACGGAAAAACGGCCTATTATCTTCTGGACAGATCCAAGGTGGAATACGAAGTATGAATCAGATCGCAGGATATATCGGGTACCAGCTGCGCGCCCTGATGAACGACAGGGTGATCGCATCGGTGTTTTCGGATCCGGAAAACCCGGATGATTTTATCGCAGGATATCTGCGCACGGTCAATGCCAAGCAGTGCATCATCGAGGCGGTGACGCCTTACGGCCGCTATGACGGCTTCTTTGTGGTCAAAAACGCCTGCGTGAACGAGGCGCTGCACGACGCTGTGTATGCCGAGCGTTTGGAAATCCTTTTGCGTCTGAACCGTTCGGAGCCGGGCGTTCTGCCCATGCCCGGGCCTGAGGACGATTACATGCGCCATGTGCTGCAGTGGGCAAAGGAGCACCACCGCGTGGTCACCGTGTGGACCAGGGACGACGCGTTCACCGGCTTTGTGGACGTGGTGGACGATCTGCGCCTGACCATCGGCCTGCTCGATTTTATGGGCAAGAACCCCATGCCCTTGCAGTTCGCTATGCGCGATCTGGAGCTGCTGTCCGTGGGCGCAGAGGAAGAGCGCATGTACGAACAGCTCGCCGCGCTCTGAGCGCGGAGGCAAGGGGGTACGTTGGGGACTCCGTCCCCAAACCCCTGCTCAAGGGACATACGGCGCCGCGCCCAAATCTTTGATTTGGCCGTCGGCGGTCCGGCTTTA
>JAFQGN010000035.1 GCA_017398245.1 Clostridia bacterium
GGTGTTCCCGCGCGCGACCGCCGTGAGCAGCCCGGAAAGCACCCACGCGCCGGCTGTGCAGCCCACGCCCGCCATGAGCGCAAGGCCGCGCAGCGCCTGCGGATGCGAGGCGAGATAGCGCCTGTAGCCGGGCAGCTGGTAGCTCTCCAGCTGCAGCATATGCAAAAACCTGAGCGAGGCCAGAGTGCAGCATGCAGCCGTCACCAGCGCCTCGGCGATCGTAAGCCAGATCATGTTCTATCCTCCAGAAACGGCCATTTGCAGGCCGGGATTTGCTTATTCATTTCTGTGCAGGGCCCCGTCTCTTCCTGCAAGACGAGCACCTAATTTTTCTGCGGCATGCGGTTCAGCCGCCCCGCACGCATTTTGTTCCGCCTTCGATCATTATCTTTCGATTGGATCGGCTATGCCGTTAAACGCGCCTTGAGCAACATTTTTTCGCGCAAAGGCTTCAGGCAAACATGGCCAGCGCGATGTTTTTGAACTGCTCGTAGGCTTCCAGATAGGCAAAATGCCCGCAGCCCGGCACGATCGTCAGTGCGCTGTCGGGGATCTTTTCTTCCATTACGCGCGCCATCCAGACCGGCGTGGCCGTGTCGTTTTCGCCCCAGAAGAGGAAGACGGGGCTTTGGATGCGGTCGAGATATTCTTCCAGATTTTGATGGATCACGCGGTTGAACGTGGCCCGCATGGAGGGCGTGAGCGCCTTATAATCCTCGGAGCCGTATTTCTGCACCAGCTTTTCGCGCAGGTTTTCCTGCACGCCCTTGGGGATGACGGGCAGGCTTGCCAGTTTTTTGAGCTTCTGGTACGCGCTCGCCTTCTGCGTTTTTTCCGCCGTCTGTTTGGGGATCAGCCCCGCCGCGCCGGTCAGCAGCATACGGCCGCACAGCTCCGGGTATTTCGCCGCCATGAGGATAGCCACACGGCAGCCGAACGAATGGGCCGCGATATCCGCGCCGGAAAATCCGGTTTCACGAAGAAGCTGCGCCGTTGCTTCCATATATTCCGTGACAGACCAGGGCTCGGGCGGCTCGGAAGAGAGCCCGTGGCCCGGAAATTCGGGCACGAGGATGGAAAAATCCGCCTTCAGATCGCGAATGAGGGGCAGGAAGGAATCCACATTGCCGCCCCAGCCGTGCAAAAGCGCCAGTTTTTTCTTCCCCTCGCCGAAGATCTCGTAGCGGATCTTCGCGCCGTTGATCTCTGCAAACACGTCTCTTCCTCCAGAACGTTATTCTTCTACAATATCCTCGTCGGCGTCCGGGTCGCCCTCGGGCAGGCTCAGCCGGCACATGACAAGGGCGTCCTCGTTATTGTCCGGATAATAGCGCTTGCGGTAACCCACATCGATAAACCCAAGCTTATGGTACAGATTCTGCGCCGCGGCGTTGCTCCTGCGGCACTCCAGACTCATCCAGACCATGCCGCAGTTGGCCGCCAGCTGCATCAGCGCGTGCATCAGCTCTTCGCCCAAACCCCTGCCGCGATGCTGCGTATGCACGGCCACGTTGGTCACATGCGCTTCGCCGTCAAAGCCCAGCCACATGCCCGCGTAGCCCAGCACTGTATCGCCCTCTTTCATGGCGATATAGCGCGCGCAGGCGTTTTCTTCGATTTCGTGCAGGAACGCTTCGCGCTCCCACGCGAGCGAGAACGACGTGCGTTCAATCTCCATGACCTGATCGATATCCGCCGCCGACAGTTTTACGATCTCTCTGTTCATTTTTTCAGCGCCTCCGCACGAAGCTTCGCCTCGCGTTCGCGCTCGGCCGATGGTGCGCGCAGATACAGCGGCAGGAGCAGCTCCGGCGCGACGCATTCGTTTTCGTCCATGCGATAGGCCAGGTCCGCAGCCGCGGAGGGCTTCACATGCAGCATATGCGCCGGGCCGACGATGGCCCTTTCGCCAAAGCGCGCCTTGATCTCCTGTTCGTGGATGGGCGCGGCTTCGCCGACAAAGAGCAGCCTCTCCCCTTCGGGCAGCTTATCGAAAAATTCGCCGAGGGACAACGCCTCGTCTTCCAGAACGCGCACGGGCCTCTCTCCCGCACGGAACGCGGCGGCATAGACCTGATCGCGGCGCGCATCCAGCATGGGGCAGACGATTCCGCCAAAGCCGAACGCGCCGTGCGCAAGGGCTTCCAATGCATCGACCGGGGCGCATTTCTTGCCCGCCGCATGCGCCATGCCCCGCACCGCGCACGCGCCGATGCGAACGCCCGTGAACGAGCCCGGGCCGACCACGCAGGCAAACACATCCACATCCTTCGGCGCAAGGCCCGCCTTTTCCAAGGCGTCCTCCGCTGCGGGCATGATGGTCTGCGAATGCGTCAGCCCCGTGTTCAGGAATATTTCCGAGAGGATCTCCCCGTTCCGCAGCACGGCGGCGCCAGCGCTCGGGCCGGAGGTATCTATGGCAAGTATATTCAAAACGACACCCACTTTAGCTCTAATTTGCGCAGCGCGCTTCTTTACGGAAACTGCGCGATCAGCTCTTCGATCGTTCTCTCGCGCGCGTCGTCCATACCGACGGCTTCGATACTCAGTACGCGCTCGTCGTTGGCCGCTCCGCGCGCAATGCGCACTTCCAGCCTCGGCTCGGGCCTGAAATCGGCCATTTCCGGCCATTCGACGAGGCTGACGGAACGCGCGTCCATCTCCTCATCCAAACCGGCTTCGTAAAATTCGGCCGGGTCCTCCAGCCGGTACAGGTCGAAATGCTTGACCGGCACGGCGGCCTCGTAGGACTGCAAGATGGTGAAGGACGGGCTGGGCATCGCGCCCTGCACGCCGAACACGCGGGCCACGGCGCGCGCGAGCACGCTCTTTCCCATGCCCATTTCGCCCATGAGCAGCACGGCGTCCCCGGCCCGCAGGCCCTTTGCCAGCTGCGTACCGAGCGAGCGCATGCCCTCTTCGCCGCGCACGACGATATCCTTTGCGATCAGCATATCAGCCCTTCTTTCCCGTCAAAAGCGGCTTCACATAGCGGTAGATGACCCCGCCCACCACGCTGAGCACAACGCCCTTGAGCAGGTTGAACGGCACGACAGCCAGCAGGATCATTTCGCCAAGGCTGTCCACCGCCGGGACGGTTTTTGCGATAAGGCCCACGATCGCCTCCACCGGCATGCCCTGCACCACGGAATAAAACGGCACCATGATCCAGTAGTTCGCCGCAGCGCCGGCAAGAGCCATGACGAGCGTACCTGCGGCCATGCCCAGCAGCGCGCTTTTGATGCTTTTGCCGCGCGCGTAGATCAGGCAGGCGACCACGGCGAACGAGCCGCTCATGATGAAATCGGCCAGCTCGCCAACGCCCATGGAAGACGAGTGCAGAAGGCCGGTCAGGTCTTTGATCAGCGTGACCAGCAGCGCGGAGACCGGGCCCATGGCAAAGCCGGCCAGCAGCGCAGGCATGGTGGAAAAATCGAGCTTATAAATAGGAGGGATGACCGGGATCTCCGGGAACATGTACAAAATCGCGCTCAGCGCGCCCAGCACGCCGATGCGGGCGATCCTTCCGGCTGTCCATTTGCTTTTTTGCATCGTTTTTCTCTCTCCTTTTGCGTTGCAGAGCAGATTACCCTAACTTAAGATTGTAGAATTTCCCAAAGGGTTTGTCAAGCGCGATGGGGTTGCACTCTGGCAAAGGCTTTGCATTTACAAAACCTTTACAAGCCGCCCGCTTGACAGGAAGCCGCGCCGAACCTATACTGATTTTATTGTTCCTGCGGGATGAGAAAGACCGATCTGCCAATATCTTGGCCGAAAGAGAGAGCGCGTCGGCGGCTGAAAGCGCGCTCAGGCACAAGCGGCAGTGGACCAGCTTTTGACTGCAGGCGTGCGGGCACGTTACAGCCCCCACAAAGAGGTCGCGCAGGCGGCAACAAGGGTGGAACCGCGGGTATGAATGCAGCCCGTCCCTTCTTTTGCGGAAGGGGCGGGCTTTTTTATTTCCGGTCCGGCGGCGGTGAAACGCTCCCGGCCCGATATCCAAGGCCCTTCGCAGCAAGACCCGGACAAACCGAAAGGGGATTTGGAACCATGGAACTCAAAGTCAACGGACAGCTGATCGAACTCGCCGACGGCGCAAAGGCCTATGAAGCGGCGGACAAAGTGGGCATGAAGAAGGAAGCCCTCGTCGCACGCGTGGACGGCAAGGTAGTGGAACTGAACGCATGTCTCGACGGTGCGCAGGAAGTCGAAATTCTGGACTTTAACGACGCCGACGCCCGCTGGGCTCTGCGCCACACCGGCAGCCACATTCTGGCCCAGGCCGTGAAAAAGCTCTACCCCAACGTCAAGCTGGCCATCGGCCCGGCCATCGACAACGGCTTCTACTACGATTTTGACGCGCCCGAGCCCTTCACCACGGAAGATCTCAAGGCCATCGAAAAGGAAATGAGCCGCATCGTCAAGCAGAACCTGAAGCTGGAGCGCTTCACTCTGCCCCGCGCCGAGGCTCTGGAACTGATGAAGGACGAGCCCTACAAGGTCGAGCTGATCAACGATCTGCCCGAGGACGCCGAGCTTTCCTTCTATAAGCAGGGCGATTTCACCGACCTGTGCGCAGGCCCCCATGTGCAGACCACCGGCAAGGTCAAGGCCATCAAGCTGACCAGCGTGGCCGGCGCGTATTGGCGCGGCAGCGAAAAGAACAAGATGCTCCAGCGCATCTACGGCACCGCTTTCTCCACCAAGGAAGCGCTGGACGAATACATCAACCGCATCGAAGAGGCCAAGAAGCGCGACCACCGCAAGATCGGCAAGGAGCTGGGCCTGTTCATGCTGCGCGACGAAGGCCCGGGCTTCCCGTTCTTCCTGCCCAAGGGCATGCAGCTGCGCAACACTTTGATCGACTACTGGCGCCAGGTGCACAAGAAGTACGGCTATGTGGAATGCTCCACCCCCATGATGATGAACCGTCAGCTGTGGGAGCGCTCCGGCCACTGGGGCCACTACAAGAACAATATGTACACCACTGTCATCGATGACGTCGATTTCGCCATCAAGCCGATGAACTGCCCCGGCGGTATGCTGGTGTATAAGTCCGAGCTGCGCTCTTATAAAGACCTGCCCATGCGCGTAGGCGAACTGGGTCTGGTACACCGTCACGAAATGAGCGGTGCGCTGCACGGTCTGATGCGTGTACGCTGCTTCACGCAGGACGA
>JAFQGN010000295.1 GCA_017398245.1 Clostridia bacterium
GCTTAGCGATGCAGATGCCCTCGAACGCCTGGAGACGCTCGCGCTCGCCCTCAACGACCTTCACCATGACGCGCAGGGTATCGCCCACGCTGAACTTCGGAAGATCCTTCTTGAGCTGCTCGCTTTCGATCGCACGGATGATCTCGCTCATTGTCGATTTCTCCTTTCATCATAGACGTTCATTCTAAGCGCGACTTCGCTCACAGCGGAACGTCCGTTTCATACGGAGGCTATTATATCATCTCCATCCCCTGTTTGACAAGGGGGTATTTTTTGTTTTCCCCTTGTTTTTTATATATTTTCCAGCTTACCGCGTGCGGCCCAGCGTATCCATGACCGCCTGTACGCGCAAAAGCGCATCCTCCGCATTTCCTTCTTCCATCGCCTCGTTCAGCGCCCCGCACAAAAGGCTGCGCAGCGTCGCACCCTTATCGCCGCCGTCAAGGCTCGCCGGCCAGAGGGCGCCGTCCTGCCAGATTCCTCTTGCCCCCAGCGCCTCCTGCGCCGCCGCGTGGAGCAGCGCGCACGCATGCACAAGCCGCGCATCCCGCGCCGCATCGCCGCAGGCAAACGCACATGCAGCCGTCAGCTCGAACGAGCGCACGTCTTCCCCGATCGCCGAGGGATACGGCATGGTCACAATATCCATGCCCCTTTCCCGGACGGCGCTTTCCAGCTGTTTTTCAAGTTCCTGCGTCCAGTCGATAAAAATCGCCGTCTCTCCCCGAAGAAAGCGCGAAATCGCGTCCTCCCGCGTTTTCTGCCAGCCAATCATCCCCTCTTGTGCTGCATCGCAAATCCATTGCACGCCGGCAATCATCGCTTCATCGCCGGCATGGCAGGTTTCTCCATCCTCGCCAAGGAGCGCAACGCCGCAAAACGCCTGCGTCAGCGCCTCTATCGCCGCGCTGTTATCCGCCTTGGCATGCCAAATATCCACGGCAATCCGGCCGCGAAGCATGAATTCTTCCAGAATCCGGTAAAACTGCGCCGGATACCACACCGGATATACATGTCTGTCCAGCATATCCCCAAGCCCCGCCTGTTCAAAAGCCGTCCTGTTCACCGCCATCCGCCTGTGGCTGGCAATCAGCGGCGCCATGAGCAGTTCCTCGCCGTATATGCACAAATCAAGCACCTGCCTCTGTATTCTGCGCTGATCCGGAATGTGCGCATGCAGCGGCAGGAGCAGTCCCTCCTGCGCCCACGGGCGCGCCGTCTTCGTCCGGCAGACCGCCAGATCCGGCGCATCGCCCGCAAGCACCAGTTCCCGGAGCGTCCGCCCGCTGTTTTCAAGCACCCACTCTGTATCTTCCATGTTCTGCCCGAGCGCAAAAAGCAGCCGCTGCACCTGTGCGCCGTCCGCCGCGCCTTTCTCTACATACAGCCGCATGGTCTCCTGCGCCGCCGCGCCTGAAACAGCCGCCAGCAGCAAAACCGCCGCCGCCAGCATCCTGATCATTCTCATCGCATTCCCTCCCGCATATCCTCTTGCTCCCATGTATATACGGAAAATGCGCAGGAAATGCACAGAAGTTCTTCCGGATCTCCTTGACACTTCCGCCCGGGCTCCATAGAATATGATTAGAGACATCCATGCAGGGATGCCATGATCCTCTACAGCAGAAAGGAAGGCACTCTTCTATGGCAGATACGATCCTCACCCCTCTTTCTCACCCCGCAGCAGCGTCGCTCAAGGTACGCGCCGCCGTATTCTCCCCGACCGGCGGCTCCATGAACGCCAGCTATCTGCTCGCCTCCATGTTCACCAATAAGCCGGAGATGATCGACCTGACCGAGCCCGCATCCCGCCGGGCGGAAATCACCTTCGCCGCAGACGAGCTGTGCATTATGACCGCGCCGTGCTACGGCGGCAGGATCCCCTATGTGCCGGGCCTGTTTGAAAACCTCAGAGGAAACGGCACGCCGTGCATCGTCGTGGGCACCTACGGCAACCGTGCCTGCGAACACAACTGCGCCCAGATGCAGAAGATCGCGGAAGACAACGGCTTTATCGTCATCGGCGCCATCACGCTGGTCACGCCGCATACCTTTGCCGCCCTTGCCGGCCGCAACCGCCCGGATATGAAGGATCTCGCGGTCATGCGCGCCTTTGCCGATGCGGTCATCAACAAGATCGAAACCGGCAGCCTGACCGCCGTTGCCATCGAGGGCGATCCCAGCCCCAGCTTCCACCGCGACATTTTCAAGCAGCATGTCATCAACGCCGAAAAATGCGGCAGGTGCGGCAAGTGCGTCTCCGCCTGCCCGACCGGCGCAATTGACGCCGCGACCCTCGCCGCCGACCCGGCAGCGTGCATCGCCTGCCAGCGCTGCACGTTCATCTGCCCCGCTTCCGCGCGCACGTTTGTGAGCGACTGGAACGCCGTCGATGCAAAGCTTTTTGCCCCGCGCAAAGAAATTGAATACATCGTATAATTTCTCCGGATACAGCAAAACGGTCTCCCCGAAGGGAGACCGTTTTTGTCACTTCGTTTTTCGTCTTTTACAGCATGCTGCGCAGGAAGCTCTGCAGCCTCGGATGCTTCGGTGCGCCGAGCACCTCGTCGGGCGTGCCCTCCTCGGCGATGACGCCCTGATCCATAAAGACAACCTTGCTCGCCACCGCGCGCGCAAAGCCCATCTCGTGGGTCACCACCAGCATCGTCATGCCCTCCTGTGCGAGGGTCTGCATGACGCCGAGCACCTCGCCGACCATCTCCGGGTCGAGCGCGGAGGTCGGCTCGTCAAAGAGGATCACCTCCGGATCCA
>JAFQGN010000296.1 GCA_017398245.1 Clostridia bacterium
TGTCTCCAGAAAGGAAGGCGACCGACATGGATTTCAGGCAGACCTATTCTCTTGTGACAGAAGAATTCGACAAATGGCGCCAGCGCTACTGCCCGGAGCTGTTCGCCGAGGTCATCCGCTATGCGGGCATCGGTCCGGACAGCCGCGTTCTGGAGATCGGGCCCGGTACCGGGCAGGCGACCGAACCCTTCCTGCGCACCGGCTGCGAGTACCACGCCATCGAACTCAGCCCGGTCTTCGTCGATTTTATGCAGACAAAATTCGGCTCCTACCCCAATTTGCACATGCACTGTGGTGAATTCGAGCAATTCGACCCGGGCGAAAGACGCTTCGATCTGGTATTTTCCGCAGCCACCATCCAGTGGATCCCGGAGCAGATCGCCTTTCCGCGCTGCTTTGAGCTGCTCAAAAGCGGCGGCGCGCTGGCCATGTTCATGACCCGCACCGACGAGCGCACGCCCAACGCGCATTTTTACGAGCGCATCCAGAAGGCGTACGACGAGTATTTCCACCCCGAAGGCCACTACACCTGCCGCATGGAATATGCAAACGCCGTACACTACGGCTTTGAGGACTTCCATTACATGGACTGGAAGCAGCGCAGGATCTATACCGCCGATGAATATGTGCAGTATCTGGCCGCTACGCAGGTGGAACACATCACGCTCAAAGAGCCGTACCGCTCCCGCTATTTTGAGGCCGTGCGCGCCGCCGTCGCCGAAAGCGGAAATCGGATGATCCACGACGACACCACCGCGCTGTATCTGGCAAGAAAGCCGGTTCAGGAGGTATAAAATGGAACGACGCATCCGCAATTCGGCCAAGGCGCTGATCATCCGCGACGGCAAAATGCTGGCGATCCGCCTGCGCGAGGGCGAGGAAGAATGGTACATCATGCCCGGAGGCGGACAGGACGCCGAAGAGCTGCTTCCCGAAACCGCCGCCCGCGAAGCAGCCGAGGAAGCGGGGCTGCGCGTGGAGCCCAAAGAGCTCGTCTTCGTCGTCGAAGGCCTGCACGGCGAAGCGTTTCACCGGGTCGACCTCGTGTTCCTGTGCGAAAACTTAGGCGAAATCGAAAACGCGAGCCTGCACGGCGACACGAACCAGACGGGCTTTGACTGGCTGGACATCGCAACGCTGAACACCGCGCCGCTCTACCCCTCCAAGCTTCGCCGACAGATCATGAATCTGTACGAAGGCAAGCCCTATCGGGTCTATCTGGGCAACGAGGAAGCCGGCGACCCGGAGATCACCGAATAAAGAGCAAGCCCCCTTCTCTCTGTCTGAAAGAAGGGGGCTGATTATTTCTGCGGGACAGCGAGCTACTCGCCGAAAACTTCACGCCTGAACCGCTCGCGTCCGAACCGGTCCAGCGCGTCGATCTTGCGCTTTTCGTAAAAATCGCCGTCGCCGCGCCCGAAAAACCACAGGCAGTCGATCAGCACGCTCAGCTTCACCATGTCGAACAGATGCGCCTTTTCGACTTCCTCCAGAGGCCGAACCAGCTGATACGCCGCCGCGATCATGCGCGTCATGCGCGTATCCACAATATCGGCGTCGGGCGAAAACTCCTGCCATGTATCGTGCCGGAAGCCGGGGACGAACGCGTCGGTCAGCGCGGCGATATCATAGGCGGCATAGGTATAATTCGCGTCGTCAAAATCCAGCAGCGCGGAAAGCCTGTCCCCTTCGAAAAAGATATTGCTCAGATCCCAATCCGTATGGCAGACGCTCATGGGCAGCTCCGAGGGCAATTCCAGCTGCGAAAGCGCGCCGAGATACCATTGCAGCTTTTCCGGCTTTCCGTATTTCTGCGCATACTCGCGCGCAAGTTTTTCGCATAGTTCCGGCCCGTAATTCCAGCGGTGGGCGGTCATCGCAGGGCGAAAGCCGTTCATCAGCTTGGGGATCCACGCCGCTGCGCGCGCCGCGCTCTTTCGCTTCTCGTCGTTCCATTCCTGCGCGTGCGTGCCTACCAGAAAATGGAACAGGGCGAATGGCTTGCCCGCATATTCGCCGATGGACGCGCCCTTTGCGATGCGTGGCTTCGGGCAGGGAAAACCCTTTCCCGCCAGTACGGCCAGCGTTTCAAGCTCAAAATGCACCTGCTCGTACGTGCGGTTTTCGTACAGGCGGAAGACATATTTTCCCGTTTCCGCCTCGATCAGATAATTCGTCTGCACGCTGCCGCGGCCTATGCCCTGCACGGAAACGATGTTCCCGATCGCATACGGCGCGCACAGGGCGCGCATTTGTTCGATGCCGATCTGCGTTTTGACCGCCATTTTTCTCACCTCTGCCACAATGATACCGTTTTTGCCGCCTCTGCGCAATTGCCTTTCCGGCCAAGGAGGGGTATAATATCGAAAGACAGAAATAAGGAGGTGCGCAGCATGCATCCGAAGAAGGGGATCTACCGGCATTTCAAGGGCAATCTCTATCAGCTGCTCGATATCGCGCGGCACAGCGAAACGCTGGAAGAAATGGTCGTTTACCGCGCGCTCTACGGCGAGCGGGGCGTTTGGGTGCGCCCGCTGCAGATGTGGAGCGAGACCGTGCGCGTGGAGGGCCGGCCTGTTGCGCGCTTTACCTATATTGCAGAAAAGGAAGAGGATATACAATGATCGAGAAAAACGGCATTTGCGTACTGGGCAGCCTGAATGTGGACATGACCTGCGTTATGGACCGCTTCCACGAGCCCGGCGAGACCATCACCGGAAAGGATTTCCACATCTACACCGGCGGCAAGGGCGGCAACCAGGCCGTAGCTGCGGCGAAGCTGGGCCAGAAGGTGGGCATGGTCGCCTGCGTGGGCAACGATGAAAACGGCAGGCTGTATCTGAACACGCTCAAGGAGCTGGGCATCGATACCGAATACGTACGCGTGGTGGACGGTGTTCCCACCGGCGTTGCCGTGATCGAAGTGAACGGCGAGGGCGAGAACCGCATCGTCGTGGTGCCGGGCGCCAACGCCGAAATGGACGCGGACAAGGCGCTGGAAGCGCACCTGATGTTCATGCACTGCAAGGTGCTGCTTTTGCAGATGGAAACGCCAACCGACAGCGCCATCTGCGCGGCGGAGCTGGCCAAACTCGCCGGCGCGACGGTCATTCTCGATCCCGCGCCCGCGCAGCCCATTCCGGAACGCCTGCTCAAATCTGTCGATTACGTGACCCCGAACGAAACCGAGCTGAACATTCTGACCGGCATGCCCACGGCCCTTGCCGAGGACAGCCTGCACGCCTGCCGCAAGCTCATTGAAATGGGCGCAAAGAAGGTCATCCACAAGCGCGGGGCCGAGGGCGCGTTGCTCGTTACGCCGGACAGCCAGAATCTGTTCTTCGCCCGTCGTGTGCCCGTGGTCGATACCACGGCCGCAGGCGATACCTTCAACGCCGCCTTTGCCGCCGGCCTTGTGATGGGCCTTGGCGAGCACGACGCCATCTGCCTGGCGAATTCCGCCGCGTCCCTCTCCGTGATGGGCGAAGGCGCGCAGTCCGCCATGCCCACTCTGGCCGAGGCTATCGGCTTTGTGGAGTAACGCCAAGCAATAATTGCGAGAACCCTTTTCTTTAGAAAAAGAAAAGGGTTCTCGCGCTCTCCTAAAAGAAA
>JAFQGN010000297.1 GCA_017398245.1 Clostridia bacterium
CGCTCACCCGTCATGTACACCAAAAACAAAAAGAGACCGGCTCTCGCCGGTCTCTTTTTGCGTCAGAAATTCGCCCTGTCCGTCGGATTGTTCAGAATACCGAAGGTCGCCAGAATCACCCCAAGCGCGGTCACCACGGCCTCCCACTCCGCCGCGTCCAAACCGATCGCCTCCAGAAGTCCCATTGCCTGCAGCGCAAGGCCGACTGCACCCAGCACACTCGCCCACACCGCCCAGCTCTTCCACCTCGGCTGCTCCTTTTTCACATTTTCCTGCTCACTCATCTCTATCAGCCTCCCATCATCTTTCCAAGCGCCATGCCTACCGCCGCCGCAACAGCGGCCACGACCGCCTCCAGCGTGATCCTACGCCATCTGTCGCCGGGCTCCGCCTCCAGCGCGCTCACGCGGCTGTCCACCCGGTCGATCTTCCTCTCCGCACGCTCCTGGCTCTTCAGTATGCTCTCGATCGCCGCATTCTGCCGCGTCATCTGCAGCATAATCTCGCCATGCTCTTTGCTCGCCCTTTCCACTTCGGAAAGCCGCCTTTTGAACGATTCATGCTCCTGCTGGTTCGCCGCAAGGCTCGCGCGCAGCTCAGCGTATTCGTGCTCCGTCAATCCTGCTCCACCTCCTGCGGAGCCTCAAACGCCCCCTTGGGGATATACCCCTTCCGGCCGTCCGCAGTCTTCACCCCGCAAAAGCCGTCTATCTCGCCGTACACGCGCACTTCTTCTCCCTCTTCCACCGTGCCCACCGTCTCCTGCTCCTTGGGCAGCTCCTTGTAGATCGGCCATGTACCCGCGCTCACGGTCTGATAATCGTGCAGACTCGGCTTCCCTTCGTCCTCGTCGTCCAGGATCCACCGTACCGCGCACAGATACCGCTTGCTCATGTCCTTTGCACGGTACTCGCAGTACTCCTTCAGATCATGCTTCTTCGGCCCGATGCCGCTCCCATGGCCCCAGCACTCGTTCGGCCCTGTGTACATCTCCACATGGCCAACATCTTTCACATGGTTTCGGTTGCCTCGGAAATAAAGACAGTCTCCCGGCTTGAGCACGCTTTCGTCCGGGTATATCCTGCCGCCCGAGGCCGCGTCCACCAGCTTGCCCGCCGCGCCGCTGATCAACTTTTCGATCTGTGCATCCGTATTGCTGCCGATGTAGATGCCCGCTGCTCTGCGGATGCACTCGCGCACCGCGCTGGAGCAATCGCTGAACCCGTCGTCGCCCTCGTTCGGATAACCGAAGAAATGCTTCCGCTTGCCGCCGTTGGTGTAGCTGTTCATGCCCGCGCGGCTCTTCATCAGCCGCACGGCCTCCATCCGCTTTTCATCGTTCGTCATCCCGCATCACTTCCTTTCCCCGCGCAACAAAAGCCACGCGCAAATCCCCAGTACCGCTACGCACGCCAGCAGCGTAAACAGATTCTCCAGCACGAACCAGAACAGCAGATATGCAATCTCCATCATACCGTCTCCCATGCCGAAGGATACACGCTCGGTGCAAACACATTGCCGTCCTGCACGCATACAAAAACCGCACCGTTCTCGGTGCAGGTATGCCCCTTGTTATACGGGTTATGTCCCTCTGCAACAAAAGGTCTCGCCGTCTGTGCGCTCGTGCCATGACAATGCACCCAGACCGTCGGCGATACAGACGGCCGATGCACCTGCCCAGTGCTCAAACCGTTATCGTGCATCGCCCAGTAGGGCACGCCGTCTGCCGGGTCAATGCGCACATCCCCGCGCATATAGTCGCCCTCAGCGCGCCATACACGGAACGCGCCCATGTTTTCGTTGACCTCCGCCGCCGAAGAATTAAATATACCCTCGTTCACCAGTGCCAGCTTCTTTTCCAGATTATCCAGCGCCTTTCGGATCGCTACCGCTTCACTTCGCTTCATCCGACCACCCCCTGAATGATTGCAAGGGCTTCATCGTCCGAAATTTCGTCCGGATCGTATTCGCCCTCGGCCGCGATGCGCTCGTCCACCATCTCCTGCACGTCCGCACGCCATTCCTCCGGCACATCTCCGATCGCGATCTCTCCGTGATAAACCTTTTCCGCATATTCAGTCTTCACGTTGATCTCAGCCGAAAGCGCCTCGTATTCCTCGCGCGTTATCTCCGTGCCAGTAGTAGTCTGCGCAGAGGTGTACCCTACGGAAACCAGTATACCATTTTCGTCATAGGCCGCAAAATAGATCATATCGTAAAGTTCACCTCCGCAAGATCGAAGCACGCCCAGTTATACGTTCCGTAAAACCTTCCGCGGTAACGCAGCGACGAGTAATACTCACCGGCCGTGACCACGCCTGTATCCAAGGTTATATACGTACCGCACGTACTGTATGCGTTTTTCCAATAGTTCGAGGCGATGTTGCTCAAACCGATTTTCTGTGTTCCGTTGCTCACCACGATCAACGTGCCGTCCACATATCCGCTACTGGTAGCCGGACCGGTAGAAAGCCACATGCACAGCAGGAAATTGCCCGTGCTGGGGAATGCAGAGCCAAGGTTGATGTTATTGATGCCCGATGTCGACACCGTCGCCGTTCCGCTCATAAGAAGAGACGAGCCCGCGCTGATACTCTCGATCAGAGCCGCGAGGTCCGTCACATCCGCGCCCGAGGGCACGCTCACATTTTTATTGGCAATGGCGGTCTTCGCGCTTGCAACGGCACTGTTTGCCGCCGTAAGGTTTGTCGCCATTGCATCCAGGCCCATCGTTCCCGTCGCGCCGATCAGCGTGCGGATCTGGTCGGCAATGGCCGTCATTTTGCTGTCCACGCTCATTTACCATGCACCTCCCAGGATCGCCTCGTCCACATAGCCCTTGATCTGCGCGATATCCGCCTCCGTCCAATAGTCCGTCCCGCGCACAGGCGTGTAGCCGTCCTCGCCCTTCGGGCCCTGTTCACCAGCGTCGCCCTGCGGGCCTTTCAGCCCGGCAAGCTGCTCCTCGGTAAAATCCGCATATGTGAACGCGTCGCCCTTCGGCCCCTGTTCGCCCTGCGGGCCGCTTTCACCGGTATCTCCCTTCAGCCCCTGAGGCCCTTCGGGGCCGGTTTCGCCCGCCGGACCCTGTTCCCCCTGAAGGCCCTGCGGGCCTCTTAGATCGGCAGACGAACTCCCGCCTGCCGATGTGACCGTAAGAACGCTCCCGTCCCAGCTATGCGTCACAGACACGCCGTCTTTACCGGCAGGACCGGTTTCACCTTGGATACCTTGCGGACCTTCCGGTCCCTGCGGGCCGATAGCTCCAGTATCGCCTTTGTCGCCCTGCGGGCCGGTCTCGCCCGGAGCGCCCTGCGGCCCCTTAATGCAAACCGCGTCCACCTCCGGCATGCCCTCCTTGCTCGCCGCCCAGGAAAGCACGCCGTTCTCATCCACGCTCGGCTCGTAATATCCGCCGTC
>JAFQGN010000298.1 GCA_017398245.1 Clostridia bacterium
CTTTTCCGGCTCGGCGGGGTCCCAATTCATCTCCACCGGGTTGGGCGCGCCCATCGCGGCATAGAGCAGCGGACCGTATTCCACGGCATAACGGTCCTTGCCGATGATCTCCTCGCCGCCGGAATATTTCGTGACCTTAAAGGACATGGGCAGATCGTATTCGAACACATCGCCCGCCTTCACATTTTCATAGACGATATAGTGGCTCGCGCCGCCCTCGCAGGCCCAGCGCGGCATGCGCACGCGCAGCGTGAAGGGTTTCTCGGCCTCCTCGATCGTGATCTTCACATGCCCGCTTTCGGGCAGATCCGTCTCGGTGCGGATGGCGCAGTGCGGCAGCTTGGCCACGGACGGAGCGAAAATATCCACATACACGCCCTCGTCGTCGTAGCTGTACAGGAACTGCGGCAGCAGGCCCGCAAGGCGCGTGCCCAGACTCGCGCAGCAGGTGGCTCGATCGAGATAGCGCCAGTCCTTGGTGCGCTCGAGGAAATTGAGGTAATGATAGCCCGTGGAGCCCACCTGAGCGGCAAAGAGCACGTTGTAGAGCGAATTTTCAATCTCGTCCACATAATGCGCGTTCATGGGCTCGAGCCTGTGCATGCGCTGGTTGAGCAAAATCCAGAAATTAGTAGAGCACAGCTCGTTATAATGATGCTTCGGGCTGAGCCAGTTGCAGCCGGGCCAGTAGGTATCAAATTCGCACAT
Organism: Clostridia bacterium; assembly: GCA_017398245.1. The sequence continues at coordinate 709 of JAFQGN010000298.1, forward strand.
ATTGATGCCGCCGCCCACATGCTGCCACTTATCCTCATACATGGAAAGCGCCGTCTTGACCGCGTCGATGTAGATCGCATCGCCCGTGGCGCGGTACAGATCGCAATAGCCCTCCAGCGTGGTCAGCAAGGTGGAATGCGGGTGGTTGCCGGGATGATCGTAAATGGCGCGGTGGTCCTTTGCGATGACCTGCCTGAGCCACCACGTTTCCTGATAGTGGTCGATGGCGACCTGCACGTCCTCCCATTTGCCGTTTGGCGCATCGTACATGCGCGTGTTGGCGAGGATGCCCTGAAAGCCCAGGTTCAGGTCCTTCACATAGGGAAGAACGGAACAGGTGTTGAAATAATCGGCCATATCGCGCGCGAGGCGGAAGCCGTCCTCCAGCCCGGCATAGCCGGCGTCGAGCAGGCCGAAGGTGATCCACGCGCGGGTATAATTCGGGTACTCCTTGCTGTCGAACTGCTCGCGCGGGATGGGAATGATGAACCCGTCCTCGTCGCGGCACTCTTCCATTTCCCGAAGAAGCTCCTTTGCCGTTTCGCGCAAGGTCTCGTCCTCTTTCCAGAGCAAAGCCGTGCACGCGCCCATCAGGTATTCGCCCGCAGTCTGCCCCTTCAGGTTATTTTCAAAATGACCCGCGTCGGCCGCATAGGGCACGCCCGGAGCCTTCTTGCCCTTGTGCACCCTGTACCAGTACAGCATCCTGTCCGGATCGAAACCCTTGAGAAATTCGATATTGTTTTCAAACACCTGCTTGAAGCGCCCGCCGGTCAGCTCCACGCCGCCCATGGGCACGCGCGCTTTGTATTCCACAGCATATTTCGCCATCATGTTCCCTCCTTGGTGAGTCATCATGCCATAAGTATACCGCCTTTTGTGCCCGCAGGGAACCCTCTTTGCATACAAAAAGCCGGGCCGAACCACAGGAATTAACCATGCGGCAGTATAATGCATCCGGTACAACAAAAGTCTGTAATACGAAAGGTCTGTTCAAAAAATGGAGCTTGCCATCCTTTCCGGAAAGCAGATCATCGCCATCCTGATCATCATGATCTTCGGCGTGATCTGCGCTAAGACGAAAATTCTGGACCGCGAAGTAAACAAACGGCTGAGCGACCTGCTGCTCAACATCGTCAGCCCCGTGGTGTTCCTGCTCTCCTACCAGCGCGAATACGAGGCGCGCTACGCCCGAAATCTTCTCATCGCCTTTGGTCTTTCCATGCTCGCGCTGCTGATGGCCTGCGCCGTAGCGTACATCCTGTTCAAAAAGAGGTCGGGCGACCGGCGCTATTGCTCCGAGCGCTTCGGCGCCATCTATGGCAACGCGGGCTTTCTGGGCATCCCGCTGGTCAGCGGTGTGTTCGGCTCGGAGGGCGTGTTCTATCTCACGGCGTTCATCACCGCCTTTAACCTGATGGTGTGGACGCACGGCGTGATCTGCATGAGCGGAAAGTTCGACGCAAAGAGCCTGAAAAAAGGCCTTCTGACCCCCTCGCTCATCTCCATTTTCGTGGGCATCGTCATGTTCTTTTGCCGCATCAAGCTGCCGGAGATCCTCCTCACCCCGCTCAACTACGTCTCCTCGCTCAATACCGGCCTTGCCATGCTCATCGCCGGCGTTTCCGTGGCCAGTACCGATTTTCGCGAGCTTCTCAAAAACGCGCGCGTGTTCCTCGTCTGCGCGACGAGGCTGCTCATCTGCCCCGTCCTCTTCGGCCTTGTGCTGATGCTCCTGCCGCTCGATCCGCTTGTGCACGGCACGCTGCTTCTGGCCTCCGCCTGCCCCACCGCCACCATGGTCATCCTGTTCGCCTACCGCTACGGAGGAGACGATCTCTACGGCACGCAGATCTTCACCGCCTCCACCATCCTGTGCGCGCTGACCATCCCCGTCGTCATGCTGCTTGCCTGAAGAACACCGAACGCAGCCCGTTTTCCTACGGACTGCGTTCGTTTTTTGTGCTTTTTTCGCCCTGCCGCCCTCCGTTTTTGTAAAAATACCGGCACTTTTTCTAAGGAGGTTGCATTGTAGGCGCAAAAGGTCTATAATACTATTGACATATCATTGAAACATGAAAAAGATTCTCTTATTTTTGCAAAACCGAGGAGTTTGAACTATGGCAAAGCGCATTCTGATCGTCGACGACGAGCCCCTCATCGTAAAAGGCCTGAAATACTCTCTGGAGCAGGACGGCTATGAGACCGATTCCGCTGCAGACGGCGAAGAGGCTGTGAACAGCTTTTTCGCGGGGAATTTTGACCTTGTTCTGCTGGATGTGATGCTGCCCAAGCTCAACGGTATCGAGGTATGCCAGCGCATCCGCGAACGCAGCAACGTGCCGATCATCATGCTCACGGCCAAGGGCGAGGATATGGACAAGATCCTTGGCCTGGAATACGGCGCGGACGACTATATGACCAAGCCCTTCAATATTCTGGAGGTCAAGGCCCGCATCAAGACCATCTTCCGCCGCACGGCCATGGTCAGCAAGGAAAACAATTCCAAGATCATCAAAGTGCGCGATATGACCATCAACGCCAACAGCCGCTCGGTCACCATCGGCCAGAAGGAAGTCAACCTCACGGCCAAGGAGTTCGACCTTCTGCAGCTGTTCGCCTCCAACCGCGGCACCGTCTTCAGCCGCGAGCAGCTTCTGGAGACCATCTGGAAATATGACTATCTGGGCGACCTGCGCACTGTGGACATGCACATCCGCCGCCTGAGAGAAAAAATCGAACATAATCCTGCC
>JAFQGN010000299.1 GCA_017398245.1 Clostridia bacterium
ATAACGCCCTTGGGGAAGCCGGTGGTGCCGGAGGTATACTGCATGTTGCACACGTCGTCCTGCCGGATGGTCGCGCTGCGGCGCAGTACCTCGTCCTGCGTCACGCCCACGCCCGCTTCCATGGCCTGCTTCCAGTTGTAGCAGCCGGGGTTGTCGCTCTGGCAGGTGATCACGTTCTTCAGGAAGGGCAGGCGTCGGCACTTGAGCTGGCCGGGCTGGCTGTTTTTCAGCTCGGGGCAGATCTCGTTGATGATCTGCACATAGTCGGCGTCCTTATAGCCGTCCACCATGACCAGCGTATGGGTGTCGCTCAGACGCAGCAGGTATTCGGTCTCGTGCACCTTATATGCAGTGTTCACGGTGACCAGCACCGCGCCGACGCGCACGGTAGCCCAGAAGGTGATGTACCACTGGGATACATTCGTAGCCCAGATGGCCACATGGTCTCCCTTTTTCACGCCCATGGCGATGAGAGAACGGGCGAACTGATCCACATCGTCGCGGAACTCTTTATAGGTGCGGGTATAGTCTTCGGTCGTATAATCAAAGGCGAGCTGGTTCGGGAAGAGCTCGACCGCCTTGTCCAGCACCTGCGGGAACGTTTCGGCGATCATGGTCTCCTTGGGCCAGATGTACTGTCCGCCGCTCTTGGCAACGGGCAAGTTTTCATGCAGCTTCTGGTCGCGGTCTTCCATCCACATGTGCATATAATAGGCATAATGCGGGAAGACGATGCCGGCGTCCATCAGATCGGGCGTCCATCTCTTGACCCATTCCAGAGAGACATAGCCCTCATAGCCGGTATCGGCCAGCACATCCAGCATGTGGTTCACGGGCAGATCGCCCACGCCCATCATGCGGTAATGCGCCACGCCGCCCACCATCACGCTGTCCTTCACATGCGTGTGGCGGATGTACCCTGCCAGGTTTTCGACCGTCTGCTCCGGCTCTTCGCCGAAATAACGGTACGGATGGTGCATATCCCACAGCGCGGCGACGGCCGGGCTATTCGCCTGATCGAGCAGCGCGCGCAGGCGCTTTGTATCGGCATACACGCCGTTGGTCTCGCACAGCAGGCACACGCCGGCCGCTTCGGCCTCGGGCGCAAGGGTGCGCAGCATTTCCAGAACGAACGCATCGTCTACCTCTCCGCGGACAGGCGCGTCCACATCGGCCAGCACGCGGATATAGGGCGTGCCGATCTCCTTTGCAAGGGCGATATATTCACGGATCTCGCTTAGAGTCTCTTCCTTCTTCTCCGCATAGCGCAGGCTGGATCCGCTGGACAGGCAGGGGATCTCCAGGCCAAGCTCCTTTAGCTTTTTGACCGTGTTCGCACGGTTTTCGGGCTTGAACGGCTGAGCGGATACAGCGAAAATATCGCTGCCGAGGCCTCGGATCTCAATGCCGTCAAAGCCGAGGTCCTTCGCCATCGAATAAATCTCGCTCCAGGAGAAATCGGGACAACCGAGGGTAGAGAAAGAGATCTTCATAGGGTACGCGCCTCCGTGTATCGGGAAATTGGAAATATTATAGCAGATTGCCCGCCGGAACGCCAAGCTATCGTTCGGATATTTTCGTACTTTGACATGTTTTTTATGTTAAGTGTTCGTATTTTATGTAATTTCTGGATTAACCCGCGTATTGATCATCATTATCTGTCGATTTTACGCAGACAAACAGGACAAGGCCAAGCAATTCTGCTATCATGCAGCGTATACACATTTCTCACGAAAGAATGGATGTTTATGCGTCTTTCTCCCTACACCTTCCGCGACGGGCTTCGCGACGGAGTGCCCATCGCGCTGGGCTATCTTTCGGTTTCCTTCGGCTTTGGCGTAAGCGCGGCCGGGCTCGGGCTGAGCTGGCTGCAATCCACGATCATTTCGCTCACAAACGTCACCTCCGCCGGGCAGGTCGCAGGCGTGGCCATCATCGCCGCGCTGGGTTCGCTGGGCGAAATGGCGCTCACGCAACTGGTCATCAATATCCGCTACCTGCTCATGAGTATTTCGCTTTCGCAAAAGCTGGACGATGGCTGTACCCTTCCCCATCGGTTCGCCATCTCCTTTGCCGTGACGGATGAGATCTTCGCCGTCTCTTCCGCAAAACCAAACCTGGTCGGTTCTAAATATATGTACGGGCTGATCAGCCTGCCCATCTTCGGCTGGGTGCTGGGAACGCTGCTGGGCGGTGTTGCCGGTGAGATCCTGCCCGCAGCCGTCAGCGCCGCGCTGGGCATCGCAATCTACGGCATGTTCGTGGCAATCGTGATCCCCGCAGCCCGTGCGGACAAGGGCGTGCTTCTGTGCGCGTCGATCGCCGTTGTGCTAAGCTGCGCGCTGAAATATGTCCCCTTATTTTCCGGCATTTCCTCGGGCTTTGCCGTGATCATCTGCGCGATCGCTGCGGCCTCTGTCGCCGCATGGCTCAGGCCGATCCCGGACGTAAAGGAGGCGCAGGGCGCATGAGGACAATACCTTTTTGGCTGTACGTTCTGGTGATGGCGGGCGTGACCTACGCAGTGCGCATGCTGCCGCTGGTGCTTCTGCGCCGGAAGATCCGCTCCCGGTTCATCCGTTCCTTCCTTTATTATGTGCCCTATGCCGTGCTGGGCGCGATGACCATCCCGGCCATCTTCTATTCGACAGCCTCGGCGCCTTCGGCGGCAGCCGGGTTTATCGCAGCGGTCCTTCTGGCATGGCGCGGAAGATCGCTGATCACGGTCGCGCTTGCAGCCTGCGCCGTATCCTATGCGGCAGAACTGCTGATCCATCTGCTATAAAACCAAAGCCCTCTCCCGTGCAGGAGAGGGCTTCGCTTATCCAAATAACGACCTTGCATCAGCTGCCGGTGCTGGAATAGTGTCTTGCGCAGGCGAGCCACACGCCATACGCCACTGCACAGAACAGCGCGCCTGCCGGCAGCGCCATCCATCCGGCCAAGCGGCTCACTCCCCAGCCGCAGGCGGCTCCCGCAGGCAGATAGCAGAAGGCGAACATGGGCACGATGTATAAAAACGTGCGCCGCAGCCAATCCGGCAGATACATCGGCGGCACCTTCGCCACCTGATACGAACCGTTTGTGAAAATATACGTGAACTGCACCCCTTCCACCGTGAAAAACGCCGGGGCCGCAGTGAGCATGAACACGCCGGTATACATCAGAAACCCGCCGATCAGCCCGAACAGCAGCATGCAGACGTTCGCAGGCGCAACTGCCATCTCCTGCGCGCGCAGCGCAAGCCATATGATCACCGCGCCGCCGCTCACCCGCGAGAACCGGTGCAGATGGAAGCGCGCGCCCGCCGTCTGCACGAATAGCGAACGCGGCCGCAGCAGGATGCGGTCGAACTCTCCGCTGCGGATGATATTCGGGAAATAATCGAACCCGCGCCCGACGAGCGATTCGGACAGGCCAAAGCAGAACACAGCCATGCCGTACATGAGCATCACTCGCGAAACGGTCCACTCGCCGACCGAGCCGAACCGGTCAAACAAGAGCAGCACCTCGATCGGATCGACCATCAAGGTAAACAGAACGGTCAAAATCTGCACCCACCAGCCCTTGTACTGCATCTGCCCGCGCATTTCCATGCCCACATACCGAAAATACAGCCTGAATTCACTCATCGCGCATCAGCCTCCCTGCAAAACGAGCCGATCCAGATTCCGCCGGATCCACACTCGCCCGATCGCCACGAGCACGACTGTCCACGCCGCCTGCAAAAGCAGAACGCCCGGCAGCTCGGCGATCGCAGCCGAGCCGGTGTAAAAGCGCAGCGGCACGTCCATCAAAGTGGCAAAGGGCTGGTAATAGAGAAATTTCTGCATCCAATCCGGCCAGAGCTGCAGCGGCAGATACCCTCCCGCGAGGATCTGCATCAACGTAAAGGCTGCGTTCGCCGGGCCGACGCCCACGCGCACGTCCATTAGCATCGCATACCCCAGATTGATCGCCGCGCAGGAGACGACCGTGCCCGTCAGCAGCGTGAGCACGCAGGCCGCAAGCCCGGGCAAAGAGGCCGGCAGGCTCATGGCATAGGTCTCGGGCATGATCAGCGCAGCAATTCCCACCGGAGCAGCCGCCATCAGAAACGGTGCAAGCTTGTTGGCAAAGGCAGAGGCGTACCAATGGGAGTAGATGTCCAGCGGACGGATGAGTTCCACGCCCACGTCTCCGCTGCGGATCTTGTTCCACACCGTGCTGTCCACGCCGAATCCCGGCGTGAGATTGAGCGCGATCTGCCCAAGCCAGATCATCGTGACCGACTGCTTCACGTCGATCACCGTGCTGCCGCGCTGCGCATAAGTAAAATACACATAGATGATGAGCGCACGCACAATGCCCCAGAAGATATTCGTGCCGATGCGCGCCCAGAAACTGATGCGATACTGCATATCGCACAAGAGCCTCTGCCGGAAAATGGCAAGATACGGCCGGAGCCAGCGTAAAAACCGTTTCACAGCTGCATCCTCCTGTACATATCCGCCACCAGAAGGTCGATATCCGGAGCCTCGACGGTCAGATCGGCCACAGGGAGCAGCGCCGCCGTCCGTGCGATCATTTCCTGCGCGGAAACTTCCGAAGGCAGAAAGCGAATGCGCGCCTCCTGCCCGCTGTATTCCACCGATTCCGCTCCCTCAATGCCTGGGCAGGAAGAGATCTCTCCGCCCAGCCGGATCTTCAGCGTGCGCCAGGGGGCAAACTCGGCGCGCATGGTATCGAGCGATCCGTCAAAGAGCAGCTTCCCGCGCCCGATGAGCATCACGCGGCTGCACAGCGCCTCCATATCAGCCATATCATGCGTGGTCAGGATCATCGTCGTGCCCCGCTCCCGGTTGACCTGCTTGAGAAACGCGCGCAGGGCGAGCTTGGTCACGGCGTCGAGCCCGATCGTCGGCTCGTCTAGAAACAGTACCTGCGGCTGGTGCAGCATGGCCGCGATCAGCTCGCAGCGCATCCTCTGCCCGAGGCTGAGTTGGCGCACAGGGGTCTGCAAAAACTCGCCAACCTGCAAAATATCGCAAAGGTCGTCCAGCGTCTGCTTGTATTGGCTGTGCGGCACGGCATAAATATCGCGAATGACGGAAAACGAATCGATCACGGGCGTATCCCACCAAAGCTGACTGCGCTGGCCGAACACCACGCCGATATGGCGCACATGCTCCTTGCGCTCGCGCCACGGTTCGCGCCCGAGCACGCTTATCTCGCCCGAATCCGGCTTCAGGATCCCGCTCATCAGCTTTACGGTCGTTGATTTTCCAGCCCCGTTCGGGCCGATGTAGCCCACGAGCTCGCCTTCCTCCAGCGAGAACGAAACGTCGTCCACCGCGCGGATCGTCTTCGTTTCGCGCTTGAAAGCGTTCAGCAGCAAGCCCTTTGCGCCGGATGCGCGGGCATGCACACGGTAGGTCCGGTTCACATGAGACAGAGAAATGATCGGCATCACAGCGCCTCCTTTTCTTCCGCGCAGGCTCCTGCGCAGCCCTCTCTCCATTTTTCGGGAAAGGGTACACAGAATACCACATTGTAAATTCTTTGTCAATCCCTGTCGCATTTCAGGCAATCAAAAGAGCCCTGTCCGTTATCGGGCAGGGCTCTTCTGCATTAATACTTCATCACTTTGGGGATAACGGCCTTTGCGATGCGGTAGATGGGGCCCTCCAGCTCGCGCCGCGCGTTCTTCAATTCCTCGCGGATGCGGATGTTCTGCGGGCAGTGCTTTTCGCAAAGGCCGCAGCCCACGCAGTTCGAAGCGGGCGTGGGATCCTTGCGCAGTGCGGTGCACATCACATAGCTCTTCAGGCCGGAAAACTTGCCTTCTGTATACAGTTGGTTATACGCGGCAAACGTGCCGGGGATATCGACATTCTTCGGGCAGGGCATGCAGTAGCGGCAGCCCGTGCAGCCCACCTTCATCTTCGCGTTGATGGCAGCCACGATCTTTCCCAGCAGCTGCCTGTCCTCGCCTGTCATACAGCCTTCCTGCGCCTGCGAAGCCGCCTTTGTATTCTCCTCGATCATCTCCAGCGAATTCATGCCCGAAAGCACGCAGGTGATCTCCTTCTGATCCCACAGCCAGTCAAACGACCACTGTGCCGGAGTGCGTTGAACGGCATGTTCCTTCATCAGGCGCACCGCCTCTTCGGGCAGGTTTTTCACCAGCCTCCCGCCGCGCAGCGGTTCCATCACCATCACGGGCAGACTCTTCTGCGAAGCATGCTTTACGCCCGTGCGCCCGGCCTGTGTGTGCTCGTCCAGATAATTGTACTGCACCATGCAAAAATCCCAATCGTATGCATCGACCAGCTTGATAAACGCATCGGAATTGCCATGGTACGAAAAGCCGATCTGCCGGATCTCGCCGCTTTGCTTCTTTTCGGCGATCCAGTCCGCCACGCCCAGCGAAACGAGCCGCTGCCACGTCTTTTCATCCGTGAGCATATGCATCAGGTAATAGTCGAT
>JAFQGN010000300.1 GCA_017398245.1 Clostridia bacterium
CAAACGTTCCAGGATTTTGTCCGCTGCAGCGCCTGCTGTATGAACTTTAATCGTTATCATTTCAAAAGACGCAGGCTTAAATGGGCAAAATGCGGCCATAAGGAAGGATACAGGTCTCAAACAAATCGTCTCAAAAAAAGGACCACCCGAAGCGCATAGCAACGGGTGGTTCTTTTTGTCTACAGAGTTTACTGGATCAGCATGCCACAGGAGTTTTTCACCGCGCCGGCAAGACTGAGCCCGTCAGCGTTTTCGTTCGTGGTCACGATGTAGCTCGCGCCGGTCACCGTGCCGCTGCCCTGAATGCGCGGAATGGTGAACGTGCCGACCGCGCCTTCCTGCGTCTCGGCCCAGTCGACCTTCAGCATGGCGATGACCGCGTAGGACGTGCCGCCCATATCGTGGCCGATGGAGTAGCGGATGTAGAGATCCTCATAGATCACGCTCGTGTCGTTCACACGGGCGATGCTGCCATGCTTGCCGTCCACCTTCACTTCATACTTCGGTGCGACAGGAGCCACCGTCGGAGCCACAGTAGGTTCAGCAGTAGGCGCAACGGTCGGCGCAACAGTGGGTTCAACTGTCGGAGCAGCAGTCGGTGCTAATCTAGCAGAAAATCTAGCGCGAAGTTTTGCCTCTAAGGGGCCTTCCGGGCAAAAGAAAAAGCCCCGAAAACTCAGCGTTTTCAGGGCTTTGGTGCGGGAAACAGGACTTGAACCTGCATGTCCTTAGCGAACACTAGAACCTGAATCTAGCGCGTCTGCCAATTCCGCCATTCCCGCGAATGCAGGTGTTATTATAACACATGTCGCGCGTTTTGTCAATTGTCCAGGGGGAACCGAATTCGGAGGAGACCTTCTTCTTTTGGAAAAGACGCCGCGCCGATTTGCAAAATCAGGCATCGGCGGCCGGCCCGAAGGCCGACTTGCGAAACCTATTGGTTTCGCAAGCTTAAGGTTTCCCCCGAGCCCCTCTAAAAAACCGTTACACAGAGAAGGCGTTCAAAACGAAGGTGCGAATTCCTGACGGCAAAAAGCACTACCCGCTTATGCCGTCGGCGATCAAAAATTGCGCACGGTCTCCATGACCACCTGCTCCCAGCGGGTCAGGTTCATGGGGTTGTAATGCACGCCGGAGATGTCCTTGAGCACGAAATCGCAGGGCGTGCCGTTTTCGCGGCAGATGGCAAGCGTTTCGAGGATATCCTTGCGCAGGAGTTCTTCATCGAGCACGGGCACGGCCACGCTGGCGGGGTTCGGCTTGCGCGCGAGCACGTAATCGCGGCCCATCTGCTCGGCGCATTTGCGCACGTTCGCCCACGGGGTGACGGAGATCTTGCGCAGATTCGGCAGCTTTTTGACGATGTCGATCTTGTCGTGCAGCGGTTCGCAGCAGCCGTAGTAGACGAGACCGAAGCCTTCGAAAAACTCTTTGGCGTATTCGATCTCGAATTCGTCGTGCATCTTTGGCGAAACGGAGGCGAACATCTGCGCGGTTCCCCTGCCCCACAGGTTTTTGCGCGTGACGTTGCCGTCGATCTCGCCGGGCAGGTCGTCCACCAGGCCGGGAGTGCAGTGCAGCAACGGCAGATGCGCGTCCAGAAGCCCCATTTCCTCCTCACGGCGGAGGAGTTCCTTGCGGATATCGACAAATTTGCGCATGAAGGCGTGCAGGAGCTCGGGATCGTCGTACAGATCCACATAGATGGGCTCCACGCCGCGCCACATGGCCAGATCGTCCCACGGCATATAGAAGCCCGCGCCGGTCACGCCGCGCAGGCGGATGGGCAGCAGATCGCCAAAGACGGAATCCAGCAGGGCGCGCTTTTGCTCGGTCAGCGCGTCGTTCACGGTGATCTCGGGCACGTGCAGGCATTCGAGCGATTCCATGGTGGAAAGCTGATCCACATAGGAATGCGAAACGATGTGGTTGGTCTTGTCGGCCGCAAGGGTGGTCTCCTTGATGGTAACGCCCATATCGCCGATGCGGATATCGCGCTGCAGATCGTAATACGGTTCCACGAGCATATCGCCCCGGCAGTGATCCCATTTATAGAGTATGCGGCGCATGGTCTGTTCCACGCTGCGCAGAAATTCGTTTTCGCAGTGCAGGTCGAGCTCGCCGTCGGCATTGAGCTGGTTCCACGGCAGTTCATCCAGCAGGACGACGGGGCGGATCATGCGCAGGCTGTTCACGGCTCGATAGAGCTCTGCCGTCTCCTTCTGCACCGGAAGGGCAGCGATCTCGGCCAGACGTCCGGCCAGTTCCCGAAGGATCTCTCTGTCCTTTTGTACTACATACCACACAGTTTGTTCAGCCTCCTTGCCGCATCACGCGCCGCAAGCAGCGCGTGCGCGTCGTCCTTCGCGGGTACGCGATCCGTATCCATTGAGTAAATCGTCTCGATCAGCGGGGTCTTCACGTCCATATTGCGCAGGATCACCATGGCCGTTTCCATTGGCGCGGCCTTCGTTTTCGGCTGTGCGCCGGTGAGGATGAGCACGCCGTTTTTCGTCGGCTCGTGCTTCTCCCCCCTGCGGAAGCGGCCCATAAAGAGGGTCTGCAGGCGGCTTGCGATATTGAGCATGGGCCCGGAGAGCGAGGAAAACCAGATAGGCGAGGCGAGCACGACGTTGTCGCACTCCTCGATATACCGGTACACATCCTGCATGCCGTCCTCGATCACGCAACCGGGCTTCGTCCAACAGACGCGGCAATCGATGCAGGGAGAGATGTCATCCTGCCATGTAACGACCTTCACATCGCCCTTCAATTCAGCCAAAAACGCATCCAAAAGCGCCTGCGTGTCGCCGTTTTTCCTGGGCGAACCGTTGATGACGAGCGTTCTCATGCGTTATCCCCCCTTGCTTTTCGCCCCCTATTATACTTCTCCGATAGCGGATTATCAAGCGCCGCATACGCCTGTATGCGCGTTTTTCGCGTGCAGAAGCCGTATGCTTTGCTCTGTTGTATTGCATCCGCCGTAAGCCTCCGGAATGCCACTCCTCTGTTTTCAAAAGCGCATTCGCAGAGGGTTCAACGACACATTCCCACCCGCATTCGCTTCAGATATTTCCCAAACGTTCCAGGATTTTGTCCGCTGCAGCGCCTGCTGTATGAACTTTAATCGTTATCATTTCAAAAGACGCAGGCTTAAATGGGCAAAATGCGGCCATAAGGAAGGATACAGGTCTCAAACAAATCGTCTCAAAAAAAGG
>JAFQGN010000301.1 GCA_017398245.1 Clostridia bacterium
AAGCACTTCGAATTTTACGACAGATGGCCTATGCGCAAGTATTTTGAATAGTACGGCTTGCGCCAGACTCTGGAACAATATGCAAAAACCTTTCGCCTAAATGGCGGAAGGTTTTTCTTTACGCAGGCGCGGCGCTGCGGTACAATACATGTAAAACATATGGAAAGATACTATTGCTACGGGGTAAATAGAATGATGATAGCGAACTTTACGAAGCGGCGCATTGCGGATAACGATACGAGGCCGGACAGCGCCGCCCTGCGGCTTTTGCGCCGGGGCGCGCTTACCCTGTTCGCCTTTGCGGCAGCGGCGGCCATGCTCTGGGCCTATACCGATCTTCTGTCCCATTCCGATGCGCTTGCCCAGCTGCCCTTTGCGCTGGCGTTCGGCGTTGTGTTCCTTGCGGCGGGAAGGGGTCTGGGCAAAATGGAGGAAGGGTCTGCGCAGCGGCTGTTTTTTATCGCGCTCGCAGGCATGCTTGCGCTGTATACCGGCGTGTCGGTCTGGTTCATGCGCGTTTACCGCTTCACCCCGGCGTGGGATACGGCCGCCGTGTTTCACGGCGCGCAAAACTGGCTGGCGGGCGAGCTTACGCAGGGCGGCACATCCACCTTTGACGCGCAGACCTATTTTTACTATTTCCCCAATAACCTCGGCGCGACGCTGGTCCTGCGCACATGGTTCGCCCTTACGCGCGGAATGGACGCATATCTGTCCGCCTGCACGCTCAACATGCTGCTCTCAGTGGGCATGATCGCCTGCACGGCCTTTGCCGCGCGGGAAATGGCCGGCGCGCGCGGCGGAACGCTTTCGTTGCTTGCGCTGGGCTGCACTCTGCCGCTGTGGTTCTCCTGCGCGGCCTTTTATACCGATTTTCTGAGCATGTGCTTCCCGGCGGGCGCGCTGCTGTTTGCCCTTCTGGCCGAAAAGCAGGAGCTGCTTTGGAAAAAGGCGCTGTTTTGGACTTTGGCCGGGTGCATGGCGGCCCTCGGCGCGCTGATCAAGATCACCGTGCTGATCATGCCTGTCGCGCTCGTTCTCTGGCAGCTTCTGCGCGCGAAATGGCGCGAGGCGCTGGGCCTGTTCCTCTCCTGCGCGCTGCTGTTCGGGCTGGGGCAGACCGTTTTGCACCGCAGCGTCTATCCGGACCAGCTCGACCCGCAGCTCGCCGCCCAAATGAACACGCCCGTGCAGCACTGGATCATGATGGGGCTGGAGGGCTTTGGCTTTTATAACGGCGAGGATTACGATTTTACCCGCTCCTTTGCCCATGCGGACGAGGCAAAGCCCGCGCTGAACGAGCGGATCGCGCAGCGCATTGCCGAAAAAGGCCCCGGCGGCATGCTCAAGCATCTGGTGTGCAAAATGGGTATCGCCTTTTCGGATGGCACGCTCAAGCTTTCGGACAATTACGATGACACGCCCGATGGCCCGCTCTGGCTGCAGGAGATGCTGCTGCCCGACGGCGGCGCGTATCCCCTTTGGAAGGCCGAATGCGGCGGCGCGCATCTGGCTCAGGTCGCGCTGGCGCTGGCGGGCTGCGTCGGGCAGATCCGTCGCGGCGGCAGGCGGCTTTCCGGCGCGCTGTATTTGTCTTTGTTCGGGCTTCTGCTGTTTTTGAGCATGTGGGAGACCAACACCCGCTACTGGATCAATTTCATGCCGATCCTCGCGCTCTGCGCAGCCGAGGGCGCGGACCGCCTCTCCGGGCGCACGCTTTTCGCCGAATAACGGCAGCTTTTGCACGGCGGATGGCGCGAAATATCTCTCGGGGCACAGTCTTAATGCAGTGAAAGACGCGCAGCGCCGCCTCCCCGCGCGCACGCTTTTTGCCGGAAATCGGCAGCTTTTGCGCAGCCGAAGGAGTGCAGCGCTTCTCGGAGTGCAGGATGAACTGCCGTCTCCGAAAATGTTTTTGTGTAGTCAAAAGCGCGGGACGGGCTTCTTTTCCCCGTATGAACGGCGGGCCCGCCCCGCCTTTTGCCTTGGGAAACGGCTGCAGCGCGGCCTTTCTCTCGACAAGAAGCGCGCCCGGATGGTATACTAAGGGCAAAAGCAACCGCACGGGGAGAGATGGCAATTGATCATCCGCTACAAAAAGAGGGCGCAGGACGTGCACACCGCCGCGAACACGTTTGAAGCCTATGACGATCTGGAATCCTATCTGGGCGAGGCCTCTGTGGAGGACGCGCACTGCCCGATGGTGTTCGAAAAGCGGCCGGACGTGTTCACCATCCGCCTGCTGGGCGACGAGATCGCCTACGATGCGCTCCTTGGCGCGGCCACGGCGCACGCGCTGCTTCTGGCCAAGGATTGCGAGGGCCGCAGCTGCATCCGGGTGGAGATTTTGCCCGGGCAGCAGGAGAGGCTCGCCTCGTCTCTGGATGCGCTGGGCTACGGCGGAAAATCGGCCGTGCTGCGCATGGCGGCGTCTTTGGAGCGCCCTGCGATCGACACTTCCCTGCCCGAAGGGCTCACGCCCGTGCGCGATTATCTGAACGATGAAGAGGAGCGCGCGTTCTATCTGGAGTGCACGAACGCGCTCTTTGGCGCAAGAAAAGACGCGGCCTGGCTCGAGCAGATGCGCGAACTCCCCTGTTTTTCACGCTTTTTGCTGGTGGACGAGCACGGCGTTGCGGGCGAGATGATCACCTGGGCGGAAGGCTCCACCGCCGTTGTGGAAAACTTGTGGGTACATCCGGACTGGCGCGGCAAGGGCGCGGGCCGGTATCTTATGGAATTTGCGCGCGCCTACTGGCAGGAGCGCGGCCTGACCGCCGCCCGTATGGATGTGTGGAGCCGCCTGCAGCCGGCCGTGCGCCTGGCCTACGCCGCGGGCTTTGCCCCTGTCGAGGCCGTGGTCGAGTACCCCTACATGGATACGAAGTAACACTGGTGTTTTGTCGGGGAGACCTTTTTCTTTTTAAAAAGAAAAAGGTCTCCCCGAACCCCTCTAAAAAGAAACCATTAATGGGGAAGGTGTTTCCTCGGAAAGAAGCGGCGAAAGAATGTGCGTTTGCGACATACTTTACGAAAAATTTGCTGACAGATATAGCAAGGTCTGCTATAATATATTTTCGGGAAAACGCACCTTTGCGGATCCTGCCGGAGTTGCGGCAAGACCGTCCCGCCGGGATGCGAAGCAAAGGGTGGAAAAAACAAGGAGGGAATCCCACATGGCAGTCATTTCTATGAAGCAGCTGCTGGAGGCTGGCGTCCACTTTGGCCATCAGACCCGCCGCTGGAACCCGAAGATGGCTCAGTACATCTTCACCGAGCGCAATGGTATCTACATCATCGACCTGCAGAAGACCGTTCGCAAGATCGACGATGCTTACATGTTCATCCGTGACATCGCACTGGAGGGCAAGAGCGTTCTGTTCGTCGGCACCAAGAAGCAGGCTCAGGAGTCCATCGAGTCCGAGGCTAAGCGCTGCGGTATGTACTTTGTCAACAACCGCTGGCTGGGCGGCACCCTGACCAACTTCCGCACCATCCAGACCCGTATCAAGCGCCTCAACGAGATCGACGCCATGGAGAAGAATGGCCAGTTCGATCTGCTGCCCAAGAAGGAAGTTATCAAGCTGAT
>JAFQGN010000302.1 GCA_017398245.1 Clostridia bacterium
AACATCATAAACATTGGCGGGGTGGGCATTACTTTCGGAAAAGAATGGCCCCCCCCGCACCCCTCCCAAAGAAACCGATTATTTGGGACTTTCTTTTATTCTAATCTCTGTTTCCTGACGAATGCTTTCGGCTTCTCTCCCGGCACGTGCAAAGCGTGCCGCTTTTTTATTGCCGTTTCATCTGCCGGAGAAACATGTACACCGCAAGAACAAGAATTCCAGCCGCATAGGCGATCACGACCCACAGATGCGGGAGAGCCGCAGCCATATCGCCCGCGAGCGCGGCGCGCTCCAGTTCGACCGCATGCACGAACGGTAGGGCATATGCGATCTTGCGGAACGCGCCGCCCACCAGGTTCAGATCGAACCAGATGCCCGACAGCCACGCCGAACAGTTCGTCAGCAGCGCGCCGCATACGCCGCCCACCTGTTTATCGGTGAGTACGCTTCCGCACAGCAGGCCGAGCGCGATATACAAAACCGATACCGGCGCGATCAGCAGCACTGCAGTGAAAACATGTGCTGTCATCTTCAGCCCGAGGCAGAGCGCGGCGCAATAGCAGATCGCCGTCTGCGCAACGGAAAGCGGGATCATGGGCAGCGCATAGCCCAGAATGAAATCCGCCGGCGTCAGAGGCGTGGTATACAGCCGCTGCAGAAGCGCGCTGCCCCTGTCCTTTGCAATGATCGTTGCAGAAAACAGAGTGATGAACGAAAGGCCGAACACCGTGATGCCGGGCGCAAGGCTCTCGATCGCAAACAATTCCACGGGAATATTCGCCTGGATCGCGCTCAGAAGCAGAATGAGCGCAAGCGGAAAGCCCAGCCCGAACGCCAGATTGAGCGGATCGCGAAGAATTTCCTTTGTATTTCTGCCCGCCAAGGCCGCCATTTTCATTGCCCTGCCCCCTTTACGATGCGCACGAACGCTTCCTCGAAGCGGTCCGTCTGCGCCGCCTGTTTGATTCTCTCCGCCGTATCGCAGATGAGAAGCCTGCCGCCCTTCATAATCGCAATGCGGTCGGAAAGCGCCTCCGCCTCTTCCATGTAGTGCGTGGTCAGAACGATCGTGACTTTGCCCTTGAGCGAGCGGATCAGATCCCACAAGTCGCTGCGGGCGATGACGTCCAGCCCGAGTGTGGGTTCGTCCAGAAACAGGATCTCCGGCTCGCTGATCAGCGCCATTGCGATGGAAAGCCTGCGCTGCCAACCGCCGGAAAGCTTGCCCGCCTTTTTGCCGAGCGCTTCCTCCAGACCGAGCATTTCCGCAAGCCGCGCGATCTTTCCTGCGCGTTCCCCCTTCGCAAACCCGTGCACGCCGCACATCAGTTCCAGGTTTTCGCGCGCTGTCAGCCCGGGGGCCACCGCCGTTTCCTGCGGCGAGACCGCGATGAGCCGCTTCACTTCGCCCGATTCCCGCACGATACTCCTTCCGCACAAAAACGCGTCACCGGCCGTCGGCTTCGTAAGGCAGGAGAGCATTTTGATGGTCGTCGTCTTGCCAGCGCCGTTTACGCCCAGCAGGGAAAGTAGCTCTCCCCTGCCGACGTTCAGACGCAAATCGTCCACTGCGAGCACATCTTTGTATTTCTTCGTCAGCCCTTCTATCCGGATCGCATCCATTTGCACCCCTCCGTTCGTTTCTATTTGATATCAATATGATATCAAATAGAAATTCCGTTGTCAATATGAGGAAGCCGTATCCGTCAAAAAAAGACACGGCGCATGCTGTCGCCGTGTCTGTATGTATTTTGCTGTTCAACCCAATGCCGCGCGCGTCTGTTCCACATCGCGCTCGATCTGCGCGGCAAGCTCATCGCCGGAGGCAAAGCGCATTTCCGGGCGCAGAAACTGGCAGTAATAGATCGCCACTTCCGCGCCGTACAGGTCGATCTGCCGGTCGATGATATGCATTTCGACCGAGGGCGCGCCGGAGGGAAAGGTGGGGTGCAGCCCCTGGTTGAGCACGCCGATGAGCCTCTCTCCCGTCGCCAATATTTCCAGCTGCGCGGCATACACGCCGTTTGCCGGCACGCCTTCGCCTTCGGGCAGGGGGAGATTCACCGTGGGGAAACCGATCTTCGTGCCCAGATGCTTTCCGTGGGCGACAACGCCGCGCACTGTGTACAAAACTTCCATGCATGCCCCTCCGTTTGCCATTCATCAAATGTATTATAGCGCATTTGGGGCTTCCGTCCAAGCATCCGGCGCGAATGTTAACCCGGCGCAGGTTTCAAATTCGCAATTGTGTGGTATTCTTATTGTAGAAAAATATCGGCCGCAAAAGGAGGCTCGACAAAAAATGAAAATGAAACTGATCGCTCTGTTTTTGATGCTGATGATGATCGTTCCCGCAGCACTTGCGGAACAGCCCGCCGAGCCGACGTATTACTACCCGGCGGAGCAGATGAATACGCATGTATTCCTTGCGCAAGAGTGGGTCTCTCTGGCTGTCGATACCGGAAACGTGTACCCGCACGAGCATTATACTACCGACGACTCCGGCAGTGTAATCGCCGGAAGGTGCTTGTTTTATTATACCGACAACGCTGCGAGCCATGACCCGACGGTCGATACCGCTCTTGCCGGCATCGTGATGTATCCGGCGGGCGGCATGCCCGAGGATGCGGGGCTGGAAGGCTATTCCTACCGCGAAGTGTACGCGGGCGAGACCTTCTCCATCGCCGCCGCGTGGCGCGATCTTGCCGATATCACCCTGCCCGAAGGAGCGAACACCGCTGCATTGGAAGCGCTGATCGCCTCCTTCCGCGATACGGACGCATACATCACCGTCATCGAACCGGTCGATTCCCTCGGCCATTTCCACACCACCGATCTGGAAGGCAACGAGGCGACCAGCCACACTCTGTTTGAGGAGAGCGGCGCGAAGCTGACTCTGGTGAACGTATGGGCCACCTACTGCCAGCCCTGCCTGCAGGAAATGCCTTATCTTGGCGAACTCGCTGCAGAATACGCCGACAAGAGCGTGCAGATCGTCGGCATCCCGATCGACGTGTTCGATTCCGCAGGCAATGTGGACAGCGACCAGATCGAGCTGGCTAAGCGCTATGTCGCCTCTACCGGCGCAAATTACCTGCACCTGATCCCCGACGGCGAAATGCAGTCGAACCTGCTGCGCGAGGTATATTACGTGCCCAATTCCTGGTTCCTGGACAGCGAAGGCAAGCTCATCGGCGAGGCCGTGGTGGGCAGCTACAGCAAAGAGGACTGGGCCGGCCTGATCGAAGAGCGCCTCGCCCTTGTGCAGGATTAAGCCTTCCTGCAACTTCCGCTATAGCCAGAAAGCGTCTGCGCCGCCCGTCTTGTATTCGGCGGCGCGCCGCGCTATAATACACCCATATGCCCTACGCAAAAGATACCCGGGAGGAAACTGACGTGGACCATCTTACCGCAGAAAAAAACACCGGCACGAGCATGCTGCCCCTTGTGGCGCTTCGCGGGCTCGTCGCCTTTCCGAACATGATGCTTCATTTTGATGTCGGCCGTGAAAAATCCATCCAGTCGGTCGAACAGGCCATGCGCGAGGAGAGCCGCATTTTCGCCGTAGCCCAGCGCGATCTGGCCATCGAGACCCCCATTTTAGACGATCTGTACACCGTCGGCACGGTCATCGTTATCAAGCAGATTTTGCGCCTGCCCGACGGAGCCATGCGCGTGCTCGCCTACGGCGAAGGCCGCGGCATGCTCGTCGATACGGCCGAGCTGGACGGCGTGACCTATGCCGAATTCAAAAAAATGCCCCGCAGAAGGCCGGAAGAGGACATCGAGATCGACACCATGGTGCGCATGGCGAAGGAAGCGTTCACCCGCTTCGTGCGCGGCAAGGGCGATTTTCCCACCGAGCTGATGGAGACCATTGCTGATGAGGACGACGTGGCCGTGCTGCCCGACGTCATCGCCGCAAATACCTTCCACGAGCTTTCCGACAAGCAGAAGGTGCTGGAGTGCCGCTCCCTCAAGCTGCGCTATCAGACGGTTCTGGAGATCTTAGAGCGCGAAACGCAGATGCAGGCCGTGGAAAAGCGCATCCGCACCCTCGTGCAGGAATCCATCGACAAAAACCAGAAACAGTATTACCTGCGCGAACAACTGCGCGTGATCAAGACTGAGCTGGGCGAAGACGAAGAGGGCGCGATTGACC
>JAFQGN010000303.1 GCA_017398245.1 Clostridia bacterium
GGAACCCCTTTCTTTAGGAAAAGAAAGGGGTTCCCCGCGCCCCTCCCTAAAGAAACCATTAAAGGTGATATATAGTAAGCATGTTCACAAAAAGGAGCCCCTCGAAAGGTCGTAACAAACCTTTCGAAGGACTTCTTTTTTTTCACAGATTGCTTTCTTCACCGAACTCATCGGCAGAAAAAACGACCCCAAATCGATTTCTTTTTGGAGGGTGCGGGAACCCTTTTCTTTTTCCAGAGGCGGGCTGTGCCCGCCAACATATGCTTCCGCCGAGCCTGTCGATAGAACAACAAACCCCTAAATTGATTTCTTTTTGGAGGGTGCGGGAACCTTTTTTCTTTTTCAAAAGAAAAAGGTTCCCGCCATCCTCTTAAAGAAGCTCGATAGCGCGGAGGGTGCTGCCCGCGGCCTTGTCGGCGGCGACGGCCACGAAATCCTCAAAGGTGCCGCCTGCGCTGTCATCGGCCATATCGGAAATGCACTTGATGGCGCAGTAGGGCACGCCGTTGAGCACCGCCACATGCGCCGTCGCGCCGGTCTCCATGTCCACGCACAGGCCGCCCCTGCGCGCATAAATGTCTTCCTTGACTTCCCTGCTGCGGATAAAGCGATCGCCCGTGACCATGCGGCCCGCGTTCGCGCCTCCATACGCCTGCGCGCTCTGCATAAGCGCGCTGCGTAGCGCTTCATCCGCCGGGAACAGGTCGGTATAGGGCGGGCAATCCATCAGCCACTGCATGTCCGCATCGTGATAGGTCAGCTCGGTGGAAACGACGAGCGAAAGATGGCTCGCGCTCTCGTGCAGGCTGCCCGCGACGCCGGTATGGATGATCGCATCGGGAGAAAAGCCATCGATCATGACCTGCGCCGTGCGCGCGCCGTTGACTTTACCTACGCCGCAAATGGTGGCTACGACCTGCTTTTCGCCGATCGTGCCCTCGATAAATTTCAGGCCGGCTCTTTCAACCTCGCCCGTGATCTTCATGCCTTTTTCCAGCACCGCAAGCTCTTCCGGCAGCGATGCGATAACGCCAATCTTTTTCATATATTTTCTCCTTGATCCGTTCAAAAATTCCCCAACTATGATTTCTGTTAGGAGAGCGCAGGAACCCATTTCTTATCCAAAGAGCGGGCTGACTGCCACCTATCCTATCGGGAAAAAGCCAATCCCAAATGCTGGTTTCTTTTTAGAGGATGCCGGGGAGACCTTTTCCTAAAGAAAAAGGTCTCCCCGGCATCCTCTCGTACACTCAGGCCCGGTCGCGGAAGCCCTTGCCGATGATATTGGACGTGTTCATAATGGCCACAAACGCGCCCGGATCGTTCTTGCGCAGGAACATGTTCAGCCTCGCGGCCTGCGGGCGGTTAAGCACCACCAGCAGCACGGTCTTGTCCGCATGGGTGAACAGGCCCTGGCCGTTCAGAATCGTCGCAGAACGCTTGAATTCCTTGAGGATATAATCGCAGACGATCTCCGGATGATCGGTAATGATATTGAAATACTTGTTGATGTTGAACGATTCCATGAGCGAATCGACCAGCACCGACTTGAGCAGAAGACCCATGACCGAATACAGGCCCGTGTCCATGCCAAAGACGATACAGGAGGCGACGGCGATGCTCGCATCGGCGCAGAGCAGGCCGCGGCCGACTTCCATATGGGTGTATTTTTTCAGGATCATGGCCAGGATATCGGTGCCGCCGGTGGACGCGTCGACATCAAAGAGGATGGCCGAGCCGAACGCGGGCAGCAAGATGGAGAAGATCAGCTCCAGAAAAGGCTGGCTGGTCATGGGCGCGTTCATGGGGCAGATGCGCTCCAGAAGCATGATGATGCCCGAAAACAAGGTGGTGGAATAGACCGTCTTTGCGCCAAACGAGCCGTTGATCAGGAAAAAGCCCAGCGCCAGCAGCCCGTAGTTCAAAATGGAAATGAACGCGCCGGTGGAAACGTTCGGCATAAGTTTAGCCAGAATGACCGAAATGCCCGTAACGCCGCCGGTCGAAAAATTGTTCGGGATGCGGAAAAAATACACGCCCAGCGCGACCAAAAGCGTGCCGATATTCACCATGCCGAATTCCTTCAGCAATTTCTTTGTAAACAGCTTCTTCACCCGTTCCACTTCAGGCCCCTCCGTATTCTGTCATACTGAGAACCAGTATACGCCTAATTTTTGCATGTGTAAAGGCGAATACGCCATTTTTTGCAGGATTTCTTCCAATTTCAGCAAAGTGACGGGACCATGACGCTGCAGGGGTTGCCCTCGTCCCAAAGAGTGGGGAAGACCTCCAGTTCGCAAAAGCCGCAGGCTTCATAGAAGGAGCGCGTAGCGTCGTAATCGGCATAGACGCCCTGCGCAACGGTCTTTACCTGCAAAAAACGGAAGCCCTCGGCCCTGGCATAGTCGCGCAGAGCGGCAAACAGCGCGCGGCCCGCGCTCTGCCGGTGCATTTCCTTGCGCACGCCCATGACGCAGATCTCGGCCGCGTGGGGGCCGGTCTGCCTCAGCGCGATGCAGCCGACGGGCTTTTCCTGCGCAAAGGAGGCCCAGAAGGACATGCGCGCGCTTTCGCGGATGTATTCCTCGCGGCTTTCCTCAATGCCGAACCAATCCGGCAGCGCTTCCAGGATTTCGCGGGCGATCGCGCCTTTTCCACGGGAAGATCGATCTTTCTCGTGGAAATTTCCATATTCTGCAGCCTCCCCGCTCTGTGTTATAATAGAACCATCCTAACACAAAACGACGCGGAGGTACAGCCATGCCCATTGCCGATCTGCACATCCATTCCCGGTTTTCGCGCGCTACCAGCCGCGAAGGCGACGCTGCGCACCTTGATTTTTGGGCGCGCAGGAAGGGCATTGCTCTGGTGGGCACTGGAGACATTACGCACCCCGCATGGCGTGCGGAGCTGCACGAGCAGCTGGTGGACGACGGATCGGGCCTGTATTCGCTAAGGCCGGATCTGCGCATTGCCGATACGGTGAACCTGCCCGCGCCGCGCTTTGTGCTCAGCAGCGAGATCAGCTCCATCTACAAGCAGGACGGCAAGACGCGCAAGGTGCACACCGTGTTCCTGCTGCCCTCGCTGGAAGCGGCTGATCGCTTCGCCGCGCGGCTGGAGCGCATCGGCAACGTGCATTCCGACGGACGGCCCATCCTCGGCCTGTCTGCGCACGATCTGCTGGAGATCGCGCTGGAGAGCGACCCGGAGATCGTGTGCATCCCCGCGCACATCTGGACTCCGCATTTTTCCCTGTTCGGCGCGTTTTCGGGTTTTGACCGGCTGGAGGACTGTTTTGGCGATCTTTCCGGGCACATCCACGCGCTGGAGACCGGGCTTTCCTCCGATCCGCCGATGAACTGGCGCGTATCTGCGCTGGACAAATACACGCTCGTATCCAATTCCGATTGCCATTCGCCCGCAAAGCTGGGGCGCGAAGCGAATCTGATCGCCCCGGTGGACGATTTTGCCGGTTTACGCCATGCGCTCCACACGGGCGAAGGCTTCCTCGGTACCATCGAATTTTTCCCGGAGGAGGGCAAATACCATCTGGACGGCCATCGGAACTGCAATGTTTGCATCTCGCCGGCAGAGACGATCGCTCTGGGAGGAAAATGCCCCGTTTGCGGCAAAAAGCTGACCATCGGCGTGGATCACCGCGTATGCGAGCTGGCTGACCGTCCTTCCGGCTTCCGGCCTGAGGGCGCTAAGCCGTATGAACGGCTCGTTCCCTTGCCGGAAGTCATCGGCGCAGCCATCGGCACATCGGCGGAGAGCAAGCGCGCGAAGGAGCTCTACGAAAAGCTGATCCTCAGCCTTGGCGACGAGTTCTCCATCCTGCGCAGCGTCTCCATCCCGGATATCCGTGCGGCGGCGGGCGAGCTGATCGCCGAGGGCGTGCGGCGCGTGCGCGAGGGCGAGATCCAATGGCAGGCCGGCTACGACGGCGAGTTCGGCCGCTGCACCATCTTCACCGAGGCCGAGCGGCGCGAGTTTTCAGGGCAGACGTCTCTCTTTGCCATAACCGCGCCGAAGAAAGCCGTGAAAAAAGCTCGTGAGGTCATGCAAAAGCCTGTGGAAAAACCGGTGGAAACCGCTATTGCGCCTGTTGAAAACGAGCGGCAGGCCGAGGCCATCGCCGCGCGCGAGCCGGCCATCGCGGTGATTGCAGGCCCCGGATCGGGCAAGACGCGCACGCTGGTCAGCCGGATCGAATCGCTGATCCGCGAGGGCGTGCCGCCGCAGGAGATCACCGCCGTCACGTTTACGAATCTTGCCGCTGCTGAAATGAAGCAGCGGCTGGGCGCGCTCCTTGGGCCTGAAATCGTGCGCAATATGCATATTGGCACGTTCCATTCCATTTGCCTGCGTCTTCTGCCCGAAAAGCCGCTGATCTCGCGCGAGGAATCGGCCCGAATCGTGCAGGAGATCTTGCGCGAACAGGGCTCGCCCCTTCCCCTCGGCAAGGCCGTCGAGGCGATCAGCCGGTTCCGCAGCGGCCTGTCCGATGAGCACGCCGAGCTCGCCCGTGCCTATTCCGCCGCGCTGGAAGTGCGCGGCCTGCGGGATCTGGACGGACTTTTGCTGGAGGCTCTGCATACCCCCGTGACTGAGCACGCCATGTTCCGCCATCTGCTGGTCGACGAATACCAGGACGTCAACGGCGTGCAGCGCGCGCTCGTACAGCATTGGGCCGAAAAGAGCGACGGCCTGTTTGTCATCGGCGATCCGGATCAGTCCATTTACGGGTTCCGCGGGGCTTCCGCCGCATGTTTTGATGATCTGCGCGCCGCGTACCCCGGCCTGCGTGTAATCCGTCTTGAAAAGAACTACCGTTCCACGCCCGAGATCTGCCGCGCCGCACTGCATGTGATCGCAGCAAACCCCGGCGAAGCGCGCGTCCTTGAGCCTGTGCTGCCCTCCGGCGCGCCGGTACGGATGCTGCGCGCTGAGAGCGCGCACAGCGAGGCGATCGCCATTGCCAAGGAGATCGTACGCATGACCGGAGGCCTGGACATGATCGAGGCCGACGTACTGCGGTGCACGCAGGCAGAAACGCGCGCGTTTTCCGAGATCGCCGTGCTCTGCCGCACGCACAGGCAATTGGAGCTGATCGAAGACCACTTGCGCAAGGAGGATATCCCGGTTGAAATCGTCGGACGTGGGGCGTGGCTGGAAGACGAAAAAGTTCTGCAGGCGCTGCGCTTTTTCCGCGAGCACCCGTCTGACGTTCTGCCCCGTGTGCAGATCGAGCGGTGGATCGCCGAAAACGGCGTAAGCGACGCCGTGCGCCGTCTTGCGGAAGCGTCTGTTCTCTACGAAACCATGCCTCTGTTGCTCAACGCCCTTCTCCTTGGCGAAGAAGCCGACGTACGGCGCAGCAGCGGCAAGATGCGCGCTTCCGGTGCGGTCCGTCTGATGACCCTGCACGGCGCAAAGGGTTTGGAATTCCCTGTTGTTTTCCTTGCCGGCCTTACGGAGGGCGCATTTCCGCCCCATGCCGAAAGCGATATTGCCGAAGAACGCCGCTTGCTGTTTGTCGGCATGACGCGCGCAAAGGAGGAGCTTGTTCTCTCCTGCGCCAGGCCGGAATCTCCATTTGTCGCCGAAGTTCTTCCCCACACCGTGTCAGAACGCGTGCGCCCCAAAACACCGCAATACCAGCAGCTCAGCCTGTTCTGACAAAGGCAAACCCCTGAAACCTCATCAGGCTACGCTGCCTCGCTGAACCTGTCTCGCGCGGGAGCAAAACCGTCAAAACCATCAACTTTCAAGCGCGGGCGGTCCCCGCAATCCTCTTCGGCCAAACAAAACAGCACAAAGCAAAACCCGCGCGGGCTGATACCACTCTATGCAGACAAACATAGCATGCGCGGGCAGGCCCTGCTCCCTCTTCTACATTCGTCGCACTCTGTTCTATTCTTACCCGCAAAAGAACACCAAACAATGCTCGCGCGGGCAGAAAACACTCAATACAAACGAGCAAATCAAGCGCGGGCAGACCCAAATCCAACAAAACATCCCCTCCGGTCAGGCCGGAGGGGATGTTTTCAAGCGAAGATCGCTTATTACTTGTACTCGGGCAGCCAGCCTTCGTGCGCAGCGATGAGGTCATCACACATGGCGACGATATCATCGATGGACAGCTCGGAGGAGGTGTGCGGATCGAGCAGCGCAGCCTGATAGATGTAATCCTTCTTCAGGGTGCGGGCAGCTTCGATGGTCAGCAGCTGCACGTTGATATTGGTGCGGTTGAGGGCCGCGCACTGCTCCGGCAGATCGCCGACGAAGCAGGGGTTGATACCGGTCTTGTCGACCAGGCAGGGCACTTCAACAACGCAGTTATAGGGCAGGTTGGTGATCAGGCCGGTGTTCATCACGTTGCCGCCGATCTCGGTGGGCACGTTGGTCTCCATGGCTTCCATAATGTAGGAAGCATACTCGCGGGAGCGCTTGTGGGTCAGGCTCGGGTTGTTGACCAGCTCGTCACGCTGCTTTTCCCAGCGGGCGATCTGATTCACGCAGCGGCGCGGATACTCGTCCAGCGGGATGTTCCAGCGGTCGATCAGCTCCGGATACTTGTCCTTGATGAAGTAGGGGGTGTATTCGGCGTTGTGCTCGGAAGACTCGGTGATATAGTAGCCGAAGCGGTTCATGAGCTCCAGGCGGACCATGTCGCCGTGCTTGCCGGTGGTC
This sequence comes from Clostridia bacterium, assembly GCA_017398245.1. Next base: position 6,700 of record JAFQGN010000303.1, read on the forward strand.
TCGTACAGGTCATAGGCCTTCTTGAGGTGCTCAAGATATTCCTTATGCTCTTCCGGTACCTTTGCGGCGATCTCTTCCCACGGCTTCTGCGGCAGCTTGCCCTGGTTCTTGAGCAGCGCACGGCGCTTGATTTCCGGATACAGGTCGACGCCGTTCTTCTTGACTTCCAGCAGCCAGGCCTGATGGTTGATGCCGGCGATGTTCCATTCGATGGAATCGTCGTATTCCATGTTCAGCTCGCGCAGCAGGCCGGAGCAGCAAACCTGCACGGAATGGCACAGGCCGATGGTCTTGATGTTGGTCATCTTCAGCATCGCGCCGGTGAGCATGGCCATGGGGTTGGTGTAGTTAAGGAACCAGGCGTCCGGGCAAACTTCTTCCATGTCGCGGGCGAAATCGACCATGACCGGAATGGTGCGCAGGGCGCGGAAGATGCCGCCGATGCCGAGGGTATCGGCGATAGTCTGCCTCAGGCCATACTTCTTGGGCACCTCAAAGTCGGTAACGGTGCAGGGCTCGTACAGGCCGACCTGGATGGCGTTGACAACGTAGTTGGCGCCGCGCAGAGCGTCCTTACGGTTCGGGATGCCCAGATACTTTTCGATCTTGGCCTTGGAGCCGTTGTTGCGGTTGATCGCCTGCAGCATCGCTTCGGACTCGTTCAGGCGAGCCTCGTCGATATCGTACAGCGCGATAACGCTGTCTTCCAGAGAGGGGGTCATCATGCAGTCGCCCAGAACGTTCTTGGCAAACACGGTGGAACCGGCGCCCATAAAGGTAATTTTCGGCATGGTAGATCTCCTTTCGATACTTTCTCATGCATTTTGCATGATTTGATGCATTCCATCATTTTCATTATACCAAATTCGCACATGTTCTTCAACCGGCTTTTTCAGTCCGTTCTTCTTGAAACAAAAAAGGCGACCGGCATGCACCGATCGCCTTTTGAAGCGGACGAATTAGCCCTTGATAGCGCCGATCATGACGCCCTTGACGAAGTACCTCTGCAGGAACGGGTAGATGCACAGGATCGGAACGGTAGAGATCATAACCATGCAATACTTAACCAGTTCGCGGTCGAAGGCTTCGGCGGACATGGTGGTAACGTCCTTGGCCTGAGAGGTCTCCTGCTCGGTAATGAGGACTTCGCGCAGGAACATCTGCAGTGGCCACCATTCCTTATTGCGGATGAACATCAGAGCCGGGTACCAGCTGTTCCACAGGCCAACGCCATAGTACATCGCGATAACGGCGATAACGGCGGTGGACAGCGGGATGATAACGTGGAACAGGATCTGGATCTCGTTCGCGCCGTCCAGCAGGGCAGCTTCTTCCAGAGAATCCGGAATGCCCATGAAGAAGGTACGCATAACGATCAGGTTGTAGGTGGAGACCAGGTACGGCAGGAAGAACGCCCAGGGGGTGTCATAGATGCCGATCCAGCGGACGACGAAGAACATCGGGATGATA
>JAFQGN010000036.1 GCA_017398245.1 Clostridia bacterium
ACTGCAGCGTGCTTTTCCTCAGATCGCTGGTGTAAGTGTTGGGGGCTCTGCCCCCAAACCCCTGCCAAAGTGTCATTGACCCTTTGGAATCCCTTATTGGGGGAAGGGACGAGCCGCAACTGATAGGCGCTGCAGCGTGGTTTTCCGCAGGTCGTTAGTTCATGTTTTTGAGGGATTCTCGACTGTAAAAAAGATCGTTGTCACAAAAAAGACGAAATGTTTTCTTAACAATGCAGCAGGAAAACGCGGAGGCCTTGTCGAATGGTTTAAACATGACACGCAAACAGTGAACGGCCCACGGCTCCCGGCGCGGTAAAGCGCCTTGCGGAAGCGGCAGGAGGGGCTCTCCGCTGCATTCCCCGGGGCCCGCGGTCTGTCACAAAAGGCCGTGTCAGTCCAAATCGAAGGAGCGTGACAAGGATGAAGCTTACGATCACCGGCAAGAACATGGCAATCACCGAGGCGATGCGCGAACATATCGAAAAGCGTCTGGCCCGGCTTCAGAAGTATTTCTGGGACGATGTAGAGGTACAGGTGCGCCTGGCACAGGAAAAGGGCGCGCAGAACATCGTCGAGATCACCATTTTCATCGGTTCCACCATCCTGCGCGCGGAAGAGACCAGCAACGACATGTACGTCTCGGCCGACAAGGCGATCGACAAGGTCGTCTCGCAGCTGCGCAAGCATCATAAAAAGTTTGCCGACAGGCTGCGCCCCGCCGAAGTTCCCGCTGTGGAAGAAGCGGCTGCCGAACCCGAAGCCGAAGAAGAAGCCCCCACCCTCGTGCGCGTGAAGCGCTTCGCCGTGAAGCCCATGTCCGCCGAGGACGCCATCGAGCAGATGGAGCTTCTGGGCCATTCCTTCTTCATCTTCATTGACGATCAGACGAACGTGACCAGCGTGGTCTACCGCCGCAACGACGGGAACTACGGCCTTCTCGTGCCGGAAAACGCCTGATCCTGCAAATATAAACACAGCCCCCGGAGCGAACGCTCCGGGGTTTTTTTGAGTAACGGCGGGAACCCTGTTTCTTTTTCTTTTGAAAAAGCAAAATGGTTCCCGCCCCCACCTAAAAAGAAATCCATTATGGGGTAAGAGCGAAATTCGTTTTCTCTTTTGCAGGAACAGCCTATCCCCCAAATCGGCTTCTTTTCGGAGGGGGTCTGGGGGGGACCCATTTCTTCTCCTGAAGAAAAGGGTCCCCCCAGCGCATCCTCCTTAAATGAAAGGACGGCGGTCGAGCACGAGCTTGAGCGGGTAAGAGGTTTCGATCTTACCCGGCAGCGCCTGCTGCAGTTCAGCCAGCGCGCAGCACACGCCAAAGAGCGCATGCAGATCGTTCCAGCCTTCATGCTTTTCCACGTCCACCTGCTCAAGATAGGCGATGTACTTCTGCGCCATGTCCCACATCAGCTCGCGCGCCTCGTCAATGCGGTAGTTTTCCTGAATGGCAGCGCGGTTGAGCGCGTAGACCCAGTCGATCTCGCAGAAGTTAATCTCGCGCATGAAATCGTCGCCCAGATCGTTGTTCTTGTACAGATCGATGCAGGTATCCACCGTCGCCTTTGCGCAGGGGAACGGCCTGCGGGCGAAGGCATAGTTGAACATATAATGGAACCAGCCGAACAGATGGTGCGCGGCGCGCAGTTTGCCGGCCTGCACGGCGCCGCGGCGGCTGATGCCGTTGTCCGGATCGGCATTTTTGTCCAGCCAGCCAAAGTACCAATCCTGCCAGTCCGGGTCGGCCTTGCCGGTGAGCACAAAGGCGGCATAGATGCCCGCGCCCTGGTGCGCGTTGTTCCACGGGCTCTCTTCCCAGAGCAGGTTTTCCAGAAGCTCTTCAAGCCCTTCTTTCGTTTCATGCCTGGACAGGCCATCCAGCGGATACACGGGGCCGGCGTCGAACAGCTCCAGCGCTGCGATGCAATGCGCCGTGCAATGGATGGTGTGGTGCGTGCCCTCGTAAAACAGGCCGGTCTCCGGGTCCTGAAACTGCTGCAGCTGCTGCACACAGGCCTCGCGCAGCGCGTTCTCGCGCGGGAACGCGCCGATGGTGTAGAGAATATTGGCCGCGTCCGCGCAGCCGTATTCGTTCGCGCCCAGCTTGCGGCTGCCCTTTTCATTCTGCCACAGCCAGCGCGCATACGCGCCCTTTTCCGGCAGCTCGTGGTTCTTTACCGTTGCATAGATCCTGCTGATGATATGATCAATGTTCATGAACAGTGCCTCCCTTCGCATTTGCATCCAGTTTACCTGCATTCGGGCAAAAAAGCAATCCTAAAAAGCGTTTGGCGGGCCCGCGCGCAGTTTTTGCACGCAGAGGATGTGTCCGCCGCGGGAGGGCGCTCTGCGGGCCCGCGCGCATTCCGGGCGGCCGGAATTTTTTGCGCCGGCCGCTCCAATATGGGTTCCCTTCCGGCAAAAAACGCGGTATACTGTGTTTGTCAGGCCGCAAGGCCAAGGCATTTTACGGAGCAAAGGAGCGAAAACGATGAAGCTGCTTGGATATGAAGTTCCCCTTGGCATGTCCGTAACCAGCCATGCACCCGAACTGATCCACAGCCTTGTGGAAGAAGGCTTTACCCATTTTGAAGTTGGCATCTCCCGTTCCCTAAAGGATCTTGCCACCCCCGAAAATCCCTCCTGCCGCGGCATGGAGGAGCAGCTTGTGGCTGAAAAGGACGCGCTCGTGGCCGCGATCGAGGCCGAAAAGCTGTGCGTTTGGAGCGTACATCTGCCCTTCGGCGGCGGATGGGACATTGCCCATTACGATGAAGCCGAGCGCGACGCAGTGGTCGAATCGCTGGGAAAGATCATCAAACTGACGGCGAAGTGGCACCCGCGCGTGTACGTTCTGCACGGCTGTCTGGAGCCCGTGGCCCCCGAGCAGAGGCCCGTGCGCGTCGCACGTTCCATCCAGTCCATGCGCGAACTGGACGAGCTGGCCAAGAAGTACGGCGCGCGCATCGCTCTGGAAGACCTGCCGCGCTCGTGCCTGGCCAATTCTACCGTGGAGACCCGCGCCATGATGCTGGCCGCGGGCGTGCCGATCTGCTTTGACGTGAACCATCTGCTGGGCGATACGCACGAGGCGTTCCTGAACGCGATGGCGACCAATGTGGTCACCACCCATCTTTCCGATTACGACGGCATCGACGAGCGCCACTGGCTGCCCGGCGAGGGCATCGTTCCGTGGAAGCAGGTGTTCCTGGGCCTGATGGAAAACGGCTATCGCGGCCCGTTCCTGTTTGAACTGAGGCAGGGCGAGGACGGCCCGTACCCGGCCAAGCAGGTCGTCGAATGCTTCAAAAAAGCGCTTGGAGAATAATATTTCTGTGCAAAACAGCTGCCGGCCCCGCCGGCGGCTGTTTTTTGCTGCGGGAACAAGAAAGATGCGCATTGACGCGGCCTGCACCGCGTGATACAATATCTTTACATTCCACGAAGGGAAAAAGTACCCGCAGCCTTCCTTCTCCAGAGAGCAGCCGGCCGGTGAAAGGCGCGAAGGAGCGCGGCGAAGCCATCCCCGAGAAGCGCACCGAACCCCGAAGGGGCATTAGGCTGCGCCGGGCGCGCCCGTTACAGCGCGGGGCAGTTTCTGCCCCAAAGGCCCTTGGCCGCAAGGCGCGGGCGAAATAAGGTGGTACCGCGAAGCTCGCTTCGCCCTTATGCTTTCCATAAAGGGCGGGGCGTTTTTTCTGCTGCGCCGCATAGGCTCTACCGGTAAGGAGGAAAAGAAGCATGCTCAAAGCGATCGAAACTGTGAACGATTTTATCAACAATATCGTATGGGGCTGGCCCTGTATGATCCTGCTGCTGGGCGTCGGATTGTATCTGACCGTCGGCAGCCGCTTTCTGCAGGTGCGCAAGTTCGGCTATTCCATGAAAAACACCATCGGCCGCGTGTTGGAGCGCAAGAGCGCTTCCTCCGGAACGATCACCCCTTTTCAGGCGCTGTGCACTGCTCTGGCCGCGACCGTAGGCACGGGCAACATTGCAGGCGTAGCGGGCGCGATCGCCCTGGGCGGCCCCGGCGCGGTGTTCTGGATGTGGATCTCGGCTCTGCTGGGCATGTGCACCAAATATGCCGAAATCGTTCTGGCCGTGCATTTCCGCAAGCGCAATGAGGCCGGCGAATGGGTCGGCGGGCCGATGCACTATATCAAAAACGGCATGGGCAAGGGCTGGGGCTGGCTGGCTGCGCTGTTTGCCGCGTTTGCAGCGCTGGCGTCCTTCGGCATCGGCAATGCCACGCAGGTGGGCTCCATCAAAGATTCCGTCAATTCCATGCTGTACGGCTTTGGCCTGGTCCCCTCTGCCGCGGGCCTGCCCGTTGCGAACGCGATCATCGGCGTGGCCATGGCCATCATCCTCTTGCTGATTTTGCTTGGCGGCATGAAGCGTCTGGCCAGCGTGACCGAGCGCCTCGTTCCCTTCATGGCCATTTTGTACATCATTCTGGGCCTCGGCGTGGTCATAATGAATATCGAAAAGGTCCCCGGCGTGTTCGCCTCCATTTTTGAAGGCGCGTTCACCCCGGCGGGCGTGACCGGCGGCGTGGTCGGTTCCATCTTCATCAGCATGAAGCGCGGCATTTCCCGCGGCATCTTCTCGAACGAAGCCGGTCTCGGTTCCGCGCCTATGGCGCACGCCTCTTCCGATACCGACAGCCCCGTCAAGCAGGGCCTGTACGGCATTTTCGAAGTATTCGCCGACACCATCGTCATCTGCACGCTCACGGCGCTGATCGTGCTGTGCGCCGGCCAGAACCTGACCTACGGCGTGAGCTGCGGCGCGGAAATGACCATTTCCGGCTTCACCGCCACGTACGGCTCCTGGGTTTCGGTATTCGCCGCCGTCGCCATTGTGTGCTTTGCGTTTTCCACCATTCTGGGCTGGGGCCTGTACGGTTCCCGCGCGATCGAATACCTTCTGGGCCGAAAGAGCGTGAAGGTGTACACCGTAATCTACTGCCTGGTGGCCGTGCTCGGCGCGACGGTGGATCTCGGCCTGCTGTGGGACATTGCCGATACGCTCAACGGTCTGATGGCCATTCCGAACCTGATCGCCGTGGCGATCCTCTCCCCGGTCGTGTTCCGGCTGACGAAGGAATATTTCGATTCCAAGTCCGCATCCCTTCGCTGATCCTGCATACCAAGCGCCGCTCTTTATCGGGCGGCGCTTTTCTTTCCCGGAAAACAGATTCAGCAACACAGCTAAGCTGTATTATGGTATAATAATGTTTAGGAATCTGCGGAGCGGATTCCGGGTCGAAAGCCCGCGTCAGCGAGGATTTCGACAAACATGGTATAATAATGTTTAGGAATCTGCGGAGCGGATTCCGGGTCGAAAGCCCGCGTCAGCGAGGATTTCGACAAACATGGTATAATAGATTCAGCAATCCGAGGATCTGATTCCAGGCGAACACACACGCCAGCGTGGAGTTCGACAAACAGAGGTACTTAGGTTTAGGAATCCGTGGAACGGATTCCGGGCGAGCACCCGCGTTAGCAGCGTTTTCGACAAAGTAAATGAGAGTACAAGGCTGAAATCTGTCTGCCGACAGCACAGAATCGAGGAGAAAAAAATGAAAAAATACGAAGGCATCCTGATCTGTACCGATTACGACGGCACCTTTTCCAATTTCGGCGAGATCGCGCCCGAAGACGCGAAGGCAGTGCGCTATTTTCAGGAGAACGGCGGCCTGTTCACCATCGCTTCCGGCCGTTCACCCGATTTTTTGTGGACGAAGCGCGATATGTTCATCCCCAACGCGCCGGTGATCTCCATCAACGGCACGATGATCAACGCGCCGGACGACATGCGCACTCTGGCCGAGTTCCCTCTGGGCGACGATGTTGTGGACGCGGCATGCGACCTGTGGGAGAGGCTGCCCGCCGAGCGCATCAGCATTTACGGCGCAGACAGAGAGGGCAAGTTCCTGCTGCGCAGCGAGGTCGGCTCTCTGCGCGATCTGTTCGCTTCCATCCCGCGGCCGTGGTACAAGATCCTGTTTGTGCAAAGCTACAAGGTCACCCCGTTTGTGCTGGAGGAATGCAAGCGGCTCTACGGCGACCGGTATGCGTTCGACCGCAGCTGGCCCGAGGGAATTGAGCTGCACGCAAAGAACACCGGCAAGGGCGAATGTCTCAGCTTTATGCGCAAGTATATCGGCATCGACGGCCTGAAGATTGTGGGCGTGGGCGATTATGAAAACGACGTGTCCCTCCTGCGCATGGCCGATATCGGCTACGCCGTGGCTAACGCGACCGACGCAGTGAAGGCTGCGGCGGACCGCGTGACCGTCTCCAATGTCGAGCACGCTATTGCCGCGATCATAGAAGAACTGGGCTGAACGAAGGTACTTCATGCTTTCTCAAAACACCGGCGGGCTATGCGGCTCGCCGGTGTTCCTTTATACAGGCACGAATGTCCGGTCACCAACGTTCTCCTGTCCACCGAGACCCAAAGGAGCGCCCGCTGGTTCAACCGCCGGGGAACGCCGGTACAAAAAAAGACCGCGCCTCCATATCGGGAGATGCGGTCCTTTTTTGCTGTGTATGCTTGGCTCAGCCCTTGATGGAGCCGATCATAACGCCGGTAACGAAATACTTCTGCACGAAGGGATAGACGACCATCATCGGAATGATGGAGACCATGATAGTGCAGTATTTGATCAGCGGGCGATAAATTTCCACGTCGGCGCCGTCCGTATCGGCAATGATGGACTGCTCGGTGGAAAGCAGAACGATCTCGCGCAGGGTCAGCTGCAGGGGGAAGAGCTTTCTGTCCTGCAGATAGATGGCTGCATTGAACCACGCGTTCCAATGCTGGATGCCGTAGAACAGCACCACGACCGCCACGATCGCCTTCGAAACGGGCAGCACGATGCGCGTAAGGATACGGAAATGGCCCGCGCCGTCGATGAGCGCCGCCTCGCACAGGCTGTCCGGAATGGAGGCGAAGGACGTGCGCATGATGATGATATTATAGGCCGAGACCGCGCCCGGGATGATGAGCGACCAGCGGGTGTCCAGCATTTTCAGGTTGCGCACCACCATGTAGGTCGGGATCAGACCGCCGTTGAAGATCATGGTGAAGGCGATCATGAGCACGATGGGGCCCTTGTAGCGCAGGTCCTTTCGGGAGGTGACATAGGCCGCGAGTATGGAAAGGCCCGTGCCCAGAAGAGTTGCGCTGACGACATAGATGATGGTATTGATATACGAAACGACGATCGACTGGTTCTTCAGAACCAGCTTATAGCCGCCCAGCGTCGCCTCGCCCAGCGGGGCGAAGATCAGGCCCGAGGCCGCGGAAAGCTTCAGCGGATCGCTCAGCGAGCCCATCAGCACATGCCACACGGGTATGAGGAAGATGAACATGAGGATCAGCATATGGAAGGTATTGAATACAGAAAACAGTTTCTGCCCCTGTGTGCGCTTTGCCATATGTCCCCCTCCTTTACCACAGGCTGATGTCGCTCACGCTTCGGCTGATGCGGTTGGCGACATACAGGATGCCAAAGTTGATGACAGAATTGAACAGGTTGATGGCCGTGGAATAGGAATAGTCCGAATCCTGAATACCGACGCGATAGAGATAGCTGGAAATGATATCCGCCGTCTCATAGGTGGCCGGGCTGTACATGAGGATCGTCTTTTCGTAGCCCACGTTCATGATCTGGCCCAGGCGCAAAATCAGCAAAATGACGATAGTGGGCAAAATGCCGGGGATCGTCACGTGGATAGTCTGGCGCCAGCGGCCCGCGCCGTCGATATAGGCCGCTTCGTACAGCTCCTGATCGACCGCGGCGAGCGCGGAGATATAAATAATACTGTTGTAGCCCAGATGCTGCCACAGGTTCGAGCCGATATACAGCGTTCGGAACCATTCCGGCCGCGAAATGAGCGCGCCCTTATCATCGCCGAAGAGGCGGGCGATCTGCGTGAGAATGCCGTTGGATTTGCAGAAATCGTTCAGTATCGAAACGACGACCACTGTCGAAATAAAATACGGCAGATAGCTGATCGTCTGCGTTACCTTCTTGAATTTGGAGTTCTGCACCTCGTTAAGGCACAGAGCAAAGATGATGGGGAACGGGAAGGAATACACAACGCCGTAGAAGCTGATGAGCACGGTGTTGCGCACAAGGCGCCAGAAATGGACAGAATGGAAAAAACGAATGAAGTTATCAAACCACACCCAATCGCTGCCCATGATGCCCTTGCGGATCTTAAAATTCTGGAATGCCATGAGCACGCCGCCCATGGGAATATAATTGAAAATGATGAAATACACGATCACCGGCACGGCCATCAGATAGACCGCCCAGTTGAGCCGGAGGTCTCTCTTGATCGCCTTGAGCCTGCGCGAGGCAGCTTTCTGCCCTGCAGTTACAGCGGTGGAGGTTCCGTTAGAAGCCATACTTCTCCTCCTTGAAAAATCGGCCGCAGCCGTTATACAAGCGCCGCCGCATCCAGAAAAGGACCGGATGCGGCGGCAGTCTGCAGAAGGCCCGATACAAGCGTTCAGGCGTTCTGCTTCATGAGGCCGCTCGCGCGGCTTTTGTTTGGTTTAGCGGGCGTTGTAGCGGTCCAGAGCAGCCTGCTTGAGCTCGATGCAGCGCGCGATGTTCATGCTTTCGAGCTGGGCGCGATAGGCGTCATACTCGGCCAGGTCCATCTGACCCATGATGAACTTCACGTTGCATTCCTGCACGTAAGTTTCGATATCAGTGTACAGGGTAGCAAATTCGGCGCCCTCGTCCACGGTCATGGTCACGCGGGTGGAGATCCACTGGGTCGGCTCATAGGTGGCCCAGATATCGTAGCATTCGCGCTTTTCCACTTCCGGGCACTGCTCGATCTGAGCAGACTCGACGCGGACCGGCGGGTTCTTGGTCCAGTACTTCACGAGGACCATGGCGCTGGAGGTGCCGTTGGGGTTGGAATAACGGAAATCGTAGTTGCCGATGCGGTGGCCGTCGGTCTCGTCGGCATACCAGACAACGCCTTCCTGGGAATCCAGGCCGAAGTTGGACTGCTTGTAGATGTCAGCCGCGTAGAAACCGTCGTTCCAGCGGATGCACTCTTCGATGTGGTCGCCCATGGCGTCAAAGACCATGACGTTGCCGTTCATGCGGTCGTTACCATTGCTGTACTGACGGAACGCGGGGGTGTCGCCTTCCTTCAGGACGGGCTGCTTGACAGCAACGAGGAAGAAGTCTTCGTTGGTGGCGCCGCGGGTGACATAGGTGCCCGCCAGGCGGGTGCCGTAGTCGATCAGGGAGCCGACCTTGTCGTTGAGCTGCATGTCGTTATCGGCGGTGATGCCGCCGGAAGAACGGGTAGCAAAGTTCTTGTCCAGCAGGCCTTCGTTCCACCACTTGTTGAGCATGATCAGGTAATCGCGATAGCCGTCTTCCATCGGGCCGAACTTGACTTCGCCGTTGTCCTGATAGAAGTACGGGCCAACGCCGTAGCCGGCCATGAATTCGCCGGTGGGATCGATGCCGTACTTGGAGGTGTAGAAGGGAGCCTCAATGCCCAGCTGATCGCGGAAGGCGACGAGGACATTGTACCAATCGTCATAAGTCACGGGCAGGTCCATGCCGACCTTGTCCAGGAAGTCCTTACGGATGGCAAGGCCCTGGTCAGCGGTGAATTCTTCACCCATGGTGAACCAGACGCCCCACATGCCGTACATCTTGCCGGAATCGGTATAGGCGGCCTTGTTGAAATCCTCGTAGGTATCGAGCCAGACCTTGTAGTTGGGCGCGATATCGAGATAATCGACCATGTTGACGAAATAGCCGTCCTCGATAGCGGCGTCTTCGCCGTCACGATACTGGTTGCCGGAGCCATGATAGGCCATATCGGGCATATCGTCGGAAGCGAAGAGCAGCTGGAAGGAGTCGCTCTCGGTGCCGGAAGCCGGGACGATGAAGTCCACATGCATATTGGTCAGGTCTTCATACATCATGAAGAACTCCGCCTCGTTAAAGTCCGCCAGTTCCGCCATGGAGCCAGCCATCGGGTACCAGAGTTCGACGTCGATCTTTTCTTCCACGATCGGATAGGTCTGTCCGTTGGTGGGGCAGACATAGACTACGTCCGCAAAAGCGGCGCAGCTCATGCACATGCTCAGAACCAGGCAAAGAGAGACCACAGCAGCCAGTTTCTTCATGGGTTTCGCTCCTTTTTTGAGTGATCTATCTCAAACGGCTTTGCCGCTTGGATGCACTATATCTTCCCGAACATTATTTTAACACATCGCCATACGTTGCGCAACCGCTTCACCACGCAAAAGCATATCTTTTTTATGCCGTTCGCCATGCGCGAACCCGGTGTTCCACGCCGAATAGGGCTCTGTTTGCACCGGCCGCGCTTTTCCCGCAGCGCCCCCTGAAGCAGGTCGAGCCGAGGCGGCTTTACGCACAGAACCTTTGAGCGCAGCTCCTTTTCATGGAAGCTGTTTCCGCAGGCGTGACAGGCGGCGGCCTTTATCCGCGAACGACCTCTATAAAGCCCGCTTTTCGATGCGGCAGGCTGCCCGTTCCGTATGCTTTGGAGGGCAGCAAAAAAGCGCCTGCGGAAACCCGCAGGCGCTTTGCGCAAGAACGAATTCTTACTTGTGGTCGACAGAGTACATGTACTCGATGAGGTCGACGACCTTGTTGGAATAGCCCCACTCGCAAAAATGCCATGTGTTGGAATAGCCAGGAAATACCCCCTGTCTACTTCGTGCAGACGCCTTTGGTATTTGTACAGTTACCACATGTACGCGAGCAATAATCGCCCGTTCAAAGGCCAAAATCTACCTGCATACACACAGTACCACGTTTCCAGAAGCGTTGTCAAGCTATTCCAACAGGTTATACGCGTGAATCCCGCCCATACAAGACGTCAATCATCTCAACAACCATCATCAAGACATTTGCCCGGATCCGTTTTCTGACAGTATCGAAACAGACCACCTATCTGTCATAACAGGCTATCTTCTCTATTCTACAGTTTTATGCTCCCCCTCATCTTCCTCTGGGGAGCGTTTCCACTCGCCTTCTGTAAGACCAAGCTCTCTGCGGATCAGACAGCTGACCCATCCGTTTATAGAATCAAATTCTTCATTCGACTCCAGATAGTTCTCGATATCCTTTTTTCTCCCTTTGGGAATCCTGATCTTCATTTCATCATAATTAGCGGCCATGTATTTCGCAACTGCGCGCTGCTGCGCTTTACTTGCAGGCATAAACATCCCCCTGTTCGTATTATAGCGCATTTATGTATCGGGAACAATATATGCATCGTACATATATCGTACCCAATATTTGTGAACATTGCCGATTAC
>JAFQGN010000304.1 GCA_017398245.1 Clostridia bacterium
GTGCAGGCCGGCATTATGAAAATGAAGGTGCATGTTTCCCGCATGCGCAGGGCGAAGGCAGACCCGGCCGAAAAGAAGAAGCCCAAATCCAAGGCAAGCGTGCAGATCGCGACCGCGCAGGTGGCGATGGACTGCGATATCCGCGGCATGAATGTGGAAGAAGGCATTCTGGCGGTGGATCTGTTCCTCGATTCCGCGCAGCGCGGCGGGCTCAAGACCGTTTCCATCATCCACGGCAAGGGCACCGGCCTTCTGCGCAACGGCATACAGAACCACCTGAGGCATCATCCGTTTATCAAGGAGTTCCGTCTGGGCCGCTACGGCGAGGGCGAGGACGGCGTGACGATCGCAACGCTGAAGTAAAAAAAGCTCCACATCCTATTTTTTAGACCGGAATCGGCGTGTTTTGATGAAAACCGCAGCTATGCGGCGACTATTCATAAGATCTGCGGCTGCGTGTTTTGACAAAGGCTGCACAGACGCGAGCTGTATCTACAAGGCTGGAATCGGTGTGTTTGGGCGAGAGCTGCAGCAGACTTGCCAAAAAGGCATGCGACGCAGGCTGCATCGGTAATGTTGACTTTTGCGCGGCTATGGCCGTGTGTATGCAAAAGCGCGATCTGGCCGGTGTGAATCGACATTACGCCTGCGTTCGAGCTGAGGCCGCAGGTTTTCCAAGCCGCATTCCCGAATGCATATCAAGCGCCCGTCTGTCTGCGAGGGCAGGCGGGCCGAACCTATCCGAAAGGAGAGAAGCACATGTCCAAGACGAGGATCCTGCTGGTGGATGACGACCCGAATATCAGCCAGCTGGTCAATCTGTATTTGACGAAAGAGGGGTTTGAGGTTTCCGCCTGCATGAGCGGAACCGAAGCGCTGCGCTCGTTCAAGGCCTCGCCGCCGAACCTGATGCTGCTGGACGTGATGCTGCCCGGAATGGACGGCTGGTCGGTTCTGAGGGAGATCCGCAAGTTTTCCAATATTCCGATCATCATGATCACGGCGAAGGACGAGACGTTCGATAAGGTGCTGGGGCTGGAGCTGGGCGCGGACGACTATATCGTAAAGCCCTTTGAAATGAAGGAGCTGACCGCACGCATCAAGGCGGTCATCCGCCGGTATCAGCCCGCGGACGCGCCGGACAAGGAGCTCTCCTTCCCCGGCCTTTCGATCAACATCAGCCACTATACGGTGCATTTTCTGGGCAAGCAACTGGAAATGCCGCCGAAGGAGCTGGAGCTTTTGTATTTCCTGGCGAGCCACCCCTCCAGTGTGTTCACGCGGGAGCAGCTGCTCGAACAGGTTTGGGGCTACGAATTTTTCGGCGACAGCCGCACGGTAGATGTGCACATCAAGCGGCTGCGCGAAAAGCTGACGGCGGACGAGGAGCTGGGCTGGTCGATCAAGACGGTCTGGGGCGTCGGCTATAAATTTGAGGTGAAATAAGCCGTGAAAAATCGGCTCTTCTGGCGGCTGTTTGCCGCGTTTACGGCGGCGATGCTGCTGACAGTGGCGGTATCGTCGTTTTTCATGGTGGCCATGGTTCGCGCGGAGCGGCAGGAAGCGCTCGAGAGCGAGATCATGTTGCAGGCGAGGGACATCGCGCTGCTTCTGAGCGAAAACACGGCCCCCGGGCTTAGTTTTTTCCAGCGTGAACCCGTTCTCGGACAGGGCGTCGTATCAAAGATCATTTCGGTGCGCGAGGAGTATTCCGCGACGGTATGGCTGGTGTATTCCAACGGCATGGCCTACACGATCGGCGAGGAAGTGATCAGCTCGGAACAGCTGACGAACGATTTTGTTCTGCAGGAGCTGTACCGGGTGCTTTCGGGCGAGGAGATCCTCGTACGCGGGCTGCTGGACGGCGACCAGAGCATCATCACCATTGGCGTACCGTGGGGAATGGGCCTTGGGCGCAGGGTGGAAGGCGCGGTGATGCTGCACATTTCCGTGGCGGACATGTATGTGGATTACAGCGATATGATCCGCAATGCGGCGATCAGCGCAGGGTTTGCGTTCGTCCTGGGCGCGGTGCTCAGCTTTCTGATCGCCTCCTCGCAGACGAAGCCGCTCCGCAGGATCAACGAAACGGTTGCAGAATTTGCCAAGGGCAGGCTGGAAAGCCGGATCGAAATTCAGGGAAAGAGCGAGATCGCCGAGCTGGCGCAGACGTTCAACCGCATGGCGGAGGATCTTTCACGGCTGGAGGAATCCAGAAGGAGCTTTGTGGCTTCGGTTTCGCACGAGCTGCGCTCGCCGCTGACGTGCATTCGCGGGTATATCGAGGGCATGCTGGACGGGACGATCCCCGCCGATGAGCAGCCGAAGTATCTGGACGTTGTGCTGGCCGAAACGAACCGGCTGACGACGCTGGTGAACGATTTGCTGGATCTTTCGCGCATCGAATCTGGCAAGGTCTCGATGGAGAAAAAGGCGTTCGACCTGAACGAGCTGATGCGGCTGACGCTGATCAAGTTTGAGACGAGGATCGACAAGAAGAATCTGAACGTGGAGGCGAATCTGCGCGATGAGCCGCTGTATGTGCATGCGGACAGCGCGCGGATCGCTCAGGTGCTGACGAATCTGATCGACAATGCGATCAAATTCACTCCGGAGGGCGGGCTGCTGAGCGTTTCGGCATATCCGACGGGAGAAAAATGCATGGTTTCGGTGAAGGACAACGGGCCGGGCATCGCGCCGGACGATCTGCCGTTTATCTTTGACCGGTTCTACAAGGCCGACAAGGCGCATACATCCGGCATGGGCACGGGGCTCGGCCTTTCTATCGTCAAGAAAATCCTGGAACAGCATGGGCAGAACATCCGCTGCCAGAGCGGATTGAACGGGACGGAATTCCTGTTCACGCTCGACCCGGCGCAGCCCGAGGAAAAGAAACCCCACTACACAGATGCGGAAGAACCGAAAGGAGAAGATATGTAATGAAAGCATACGAAAGACTGATCCGATACACCGCCTTCCCCACCGCTTCGGACGAGGCGAGCCAGAGCTGGCCGAGCACCCCGCAGCAGCGCGTGTTCGCCGAAGCGCTGGCTGAGGAAATGAAAGAACTGGGCATGACGGAGATCAGCGTGGACGAGAACGGATACTGCTTCGGCACGATCGAGAGCAATATCGAAAACTGGAACGGAAAGACGATCGGCTTTATCGCCCATCTCGACGTCGTGCGCGACGTGCCCTTTGAGAACATCAAGACCCGCCTGATCCCGAATTACGACGGCGGCGTGGTAACGCTGGAATCCGGCGCGCAGATGGATCCGGCGGAATATGTGTTCCTGAAAAACTATGTGGGCGAGACGCTGCTGGTGACGGACGGCACCACTCTGCTGGGCGCGGACGACAAGGCCGGCATCGCAAATGTGCTGACGTATGCCGAATACTGCAAGGAGCACC
This sequence comes from Clostridia bacterium, assembly GCA_017398245.1. The sequence continues at coordinate 3,412 of JAFQGN010000304.1, forward strand.
CGGAATACAAGCACGGCCGCGTGCGCGTGGGCTTTACGCCGGATGAGGAGATCGGCCGCGGTGCTCTGCGCTTTGACATAAAGGCGTTTGGCGCGGATTACGCCTATACTCTGGACGGCGGCTTCTTTGGCGAGGTCTGCTACGAGACGTTCAACGCGGCTTCGGCCAAGATCACGGTGGAGGGCGTGAACATCCATCCCGGCTCTGCAAAGGGCAAGATGATCAACGCCGCACGCATCGCCGCCGAGTATGACTCGCTGCTGCCGGAAGCCGAGCGCCCGGAGAACACCGAAGGATACGAGGGGTTCTATCATCTGATCGGCATGAAGGGCGAGACTGAGCACGCCGAGCTGTATTACATCCTGCGCGATCACGACGCCGGAAAGCTGAACGAGAAAAAGGCGAAGGTCATCGAAGCGGCCGAGCAGCTGAACAGGAAATACGGAAAAGAACTGGTGAAGGCGGAAGTGGCCGACAGCTACCGCAATATGAAGGAAGTGCTGGTGGACCACATGCATCTGATAGACAACGCCTGCGAAGCCGTGCGCAAGACCGGCAGAGAGCCCACGATGGTGGCGGCCCGCGGCGGCACCGACGGTTGCCAGCTTTCTTTCATGGGTCTCCCCTGCCCCAATCTGGGCACGGGCAGCCACAACCACCACGGCAAAATGGAATTCGCCATTGTGGAAGAGATGGACAAGTGCGTGGAAATGATCCGCAATATCGTGGACTATTACGCATAAAACAAAATGCGAAAACGCCGAGCACAGGGCTGCCTGCGCTCGGCGTTTTTGCATTGTGCGCGCCTTTATGGCGGCAAAACACGGATCAAAAGCGGCTGAACGGGCACGAAATGTTTGTGCATAATTCTGTCACAATTTGTTCTTTTTTTGCGGCGCGAAAATGTGTTATGATGTTAAATTGAGAGGAAATACTTCTATATAAAACTACCCGAAACAAACGGTAAAAGGAGGCGGTTATTTTGCGCTTTGGCAAATGGATCGCTCTGGCGGTAGTGCCGGCAATGCTGTGCTCGTGCTCTTTACTGCCGCAGGAAGAGGAATATGTGAGCAAGCCGACGATCCGTTCCTACACCCAGGCGGAATACGAGCTGAGCTATGTCCAATTTGGCGATGTGACGCTGACGGAAAATGTATCGTGCAAATACATGCCCGCATCGACCGAAACACTCTCGTTCAGCGTGGGCGGCGTGTATTACGATGATATTTATGTGGAAAAGGGCGACCTTGTGAAGAAGGGGCAGCTGCTGGCGCAGCTGGACGTGAGCGGCCTGAGCGAAAGCATTGAAGCGCTGGAAGAGCAGATCGCATCGTATGAAAGATCGGTTCGCAATCTGGAGGAGCAGTGCGCTTTGGCCGTCGGCGCGCAGGAGCGCCTGCTGGCTACGATGACTCCGCAGCAGGCTGCGGCGCAGCAGACGCCCGAGGAAGTGCGCGAGCAGTATATAAGGCAGATCGGCGCGCTGGAGGACCAGATAACCATCAGCCGCATGCGCATTGAGGAAGAAAAAACAAAGCTGGAACAGCGAAGGCTGTATGCCGGGATCGACGGCGCGATCACCTATGCGCGCAAAATGGAACAGGGCATGCGCTCGGCCGAGGGCGAACTGGTGATCGGCATCGCAGATGCTTCCACCTCGGTCTTCAGCGGTTCCACGGCGAATTACGAGCTGCTGCCGGAAGGCATGGAAGTGAGCATATACAGCAAAAAGGAATATCTGCCGGCGGTGGTGGTTTCGGCCGAATCGCTGGGGCTTGAGGAAGAGTATTCCAACAAAGGCGCAAAAACGCTGTATTTCCAGCTGCTTGAACCCAATGCGAGCCTGGAAACGAAC